>JAYTRS010000044.1:0-21154 GCA_043746065.1 Bacteroidota bacterium
GATTTAATTCCGAATCAAGAATTAGCATGGTGCAATTATTTAAATAGCACTGTAAATAGATTAGAACTTAATAAAGAAAACGCATTGCGTTTTTTACGAAAGGAGACCTTCGACTATATTTGCCACCCTGAGCAAAGTCGAGGGGAAGATGAAAAATTAGGATTACATTTAATTACCTATAAAAATTATGGTTTAGGCTGGGCTAAACTATTACCAAACCGTATAAACAATTATTTGCCAAACGAATTACGAATTTTAAAAACGAGTTAATTAGTGTTTTAATTTAGCTATTAATTTGTATATTTACATTTTATGATAGTTGTTTATCCCGCATTTTTATGGGCTTTGTTTGCAGTTGCAATTCCAATTATTATTCATTTATTTAATTTTAAAAAATACAAAAAAGTATATTTTACAAATGTTCGTTTTTTAAAAGAGCTTCAACATCAAAGCAAAGCAAAATCCCGTCTAAAAGAAATTTTAATATTAATTGCTCGATGCCTAACTCTTGCTTGTTTAGTACTGGCATTTGCGCAACCTATACTTCCATCAAAAAATAATACAATTGCTAATGCAAATGCCATTAGTATTTATATTGATAATTCGTTTAGCATGGAAAACGTTAGTAAACAAGGCGCTTTATTAGAAGTTGCAAAAAACAGAACTAAAGAAATAATTAAAGCCTTTGGTAGTGTTGATAAATTTCAATTAATTACCAACGATTTTGAAGGAAAACACCAACGTTTTTTAAGCAAAGAAGATGCACTTACGGTTACAGATGAATTAAAAATATCATCAGCAGTAAGGCAATTAAGCGATGCTATTAAACGTCAAGAAGAGTTTTTAAATACTTCAAATCTTATAAATAAAAAAATATATATTCTATCTGATGCACAAAAATCAACATTTAATATCCTAGATTTAAAAACAGATACTACTATTAAAATAACATTAATTCCGTTACAAGCCAATCAAGTAAACAACGTGTTTATTGATAGTTGTTGGTTTGAAACGCCATTACAACAAAAAGGTTTTATTCAAAAACTACATGCTACCATTGTAAATAATGGTAATGCCATAATTGATGCAGGTTCGGCAAAATTATTTTTAAACAAACAACAATTAGCTCTTTCATCTTTTAGTATTGACGCTAACTCAAAAGCCGAAATTTTATTTACGTTTGAGTGTAAGCAAAGTGGTTTTAATTACGGCTCTATAAAAATTGATGATTATCCAATAACATTTGACGATGAATTATTTTTTGCTTTTAATTCAAAAGTAAATGTGAGCGTAACATTAATTAATGGTAAAGATTTAAAAGAAAGTAATGGTGTGGAAACACTATTAAAAAATGATAGTTTATTTAAACTAAATATTAGTAATGAACAAACTATAGATTTTAGTAAATTTAAAACTAGCGATGTACTTATTTTAAATCAGCTTTCGGATATAAGCACTGGCTTGCTCTCTGAACTTTTAAAATTTACAAAGCTAGGTGGTACTTTAGTATTTATTCCAGCTCAAACGGCAAACCTTATAAACTACAATCAAGCATTAACAAGCTTACAATTACCTAATTTTATTGGCATTGACACATCAATAGTAAAAATTGATAAAATAGAATTAGCCTCTAAATTTTTTACGGGTGTGTTTGATAAAGTAGAAGATCGCCTTAACCTACCCCAAATAAATAAACATTATAAATTAATAAAAACTAACACTACCAAATTCGAAACTATTTTACAATTACAAACATCTGATGCTTTTTTTGGAGTAACCGCAAATGGGAATTCTCAAGCATATTTATTTACGGCGCCATTAAGTCAAAATAGCACTAACTTTAGTAAACACGCCTTGTTTGTGCCAACCCTGTATCGTATTTGTTTTAGTAGTTTAAAGACAAGCCCGTTATTTTACCAAACAAATAGTAATGTAGTTATCAATTTAAAAAATGATAGCGTGCCTTCGGAACAACCGCCGCATATTAAACAGCTTAATTCGCAGTTAGATATTATTCCCGAAATGCGAACTATAAATAATGGTTTATTTTTATACACACGCAATCAAATAAATACAAACGGCTTTTATCAAGTTTTACAAAACAATATTGCAACATTGCCGTTAGCCTTTAATTTTTCAAGAAAAGAATCTAATTTAAGCTGTTATACAACTGTTGAATTAGCAAAATTAATTTTAGAGAAAGGAAATAAAAATTTAAGTTTAATAGAAGATACACAATCTGATATATCGAAACAAATTTTACAAAACGTAGATGGTAAAAAATTATGGAAATTATTTATACTTTTAGCCTTACTTTTTATTGCAATTGAAACAGCACTTTTACGATTTTTAAAATAAAATTAAATGAGCATATTATTAAAACAAGCAAAATTAATTTCGCCACAAAGTACACTAAATGGCAAAGTAATGGATATTTTAATTGAAGGTGGAAAAATTAGTGAGATAAAAAAATCTATTGTAGCAAAAACAACTACTAAAGTTATTGATGAAAAAGACATGTGTGTTTCTGTAGGCTGGATAGATATGCAATGCAGTAGTGGCGACCCAGGTTTTGAACATAAAGAAACACTAACTAGTTTGCTAAAGTGTGCTGCAAGTGGCGGTTTTACTGGCGTGTGTGTACATAGTAATAACAACCCAGCTTTACACTCAAAATCGCAGATAGAATACATTGTAAATAATACACAAAACAAAACGGTAAATGTTTATCCCTTTGGTACAATAACGGTTGATGTTAAAGGAAAAGATATTGCTGAAATGTATGATATGAAACAATCTGGTGCCACAGCGTTTAGTGATTATAAACATGCTATTAAAGATGCAGGAACCGTAATGCGCGCTTTGCAATATGCAGAAAATGTAAACGCGTTTATTATTACACATTGCAATGATGAAAGTATTTCACATGGTGGGCAAATGAACGAAGGAGAAACTTCTACAGCTTTAGGATTAAAAGGCATTCCCTCATTGGCTGAGGAATTAATGTTAGAACGAAACCTTTCTATTTTAAATTATACGGGTGGAAAGTTGCATATACCCACCATTAGTACTAAAGGTAGTGTTGATTTAATTAAAAAAGCAAAAACAAATGGTTTACAAATAACTTGTGGCGTTGCTGCCATTAATTTATTATTAGATGATTCTATTTTACATGATTTTGATACGAATTATAAACTAGACCCACCTTTGCGAACTAAAAAAGATGTACAGGCGCTTCGTAATGCTGTTGAAAGTGGAGTAATTGATGTGATTGTTAGCGACCATTTAGCTCAAGATACAGAGAGTAAAGAATTAGAATTTGATTTGGCGGATGTAGGTATTATAAATTTACAAACAACATTTAATTGTGCTTTAGAAGGATTAAAAGAAAAAAATATTGAGTTTATAATCAATGCACTAACGTATAATCCACGTTTAATTTTAGGTATAGCACAGCATACAATACAAGAGGGTGCAGAAGCTAACCTTACTGTATTTTCTTTATCAAGCGAAAGTACTTTAACCGAAAAAACAAATCATTCAAAATCTAATAACTCACCATTTTTAAATAAAAAAATGCAAGGCAAAGTAATTGGCGTTATTAATGGCACTAAAAGTTTTTTTAATTAGTATATCGTTTAACTGGTATGGTCAGCTACAATAACCCAATTGCCATTTATTTTTTTCCAAAGTAAAGTAAAATAGCCACCAACTGGTTTCTGTTTGTTTAGTTTCCATTGCCCAATCACATAAATACTTGTGGCGGATAATTGCGTAGCTTCCTTTATAGTAAAATTTAAAATACCCATGGCTTCTATAGTGGGATATGATTTTATATAATTATCATACGTTTTTTGCCAGCCATACGTAATGCCTTTGCTACCAATAAATTTTAGGCTATCACTCTGCCAATAATAAGTCATAAACCCTTTAATATCTGCATTATTCCATGCTACTTCTTGTGCTTTCATATTTTTTAAAACGTCATCTACTCCCATATTTTTTTCTTGAGAAAATAGGTTTGACAAATAAAATAGGCATAATGCAAGTAATAATTTTTTCATATATAATATCAAATAAATGTTAATAAACTGGGGCTACACAATATGTTTTAAAGTTACATAAAATGTTATATCTTTGTATCACGTTCATTAACACACTTATTAAGAAAAGCTGAGGGATACGCCCTATGATGCTTTACCAACCCTACTAATAGTTTTTAGCTGCTAGTTTTTAGTTTTTAATATTGCTTATTAAAAACTAATCATTAAAAACTAATCACTAATTGTTAGAAGGTGGGAATTCGTTTCGATTTAATCGAAAAAATAAGTAGAATAGATTTTAAAAATTATAAAACAAACACATATAAATCTCTTCTGCATACTGCGGAAGAGATTTTTTATTTTAAATATATGAGTACTATACAACAAGAATTAGAAAAACGTGTACTAGTGATTGATGGAGCAATGGGCTCACTCATTCAAGAATACAAATTAACCGAAAAAGAATTTAGAGGCAAGCGCTTTGCCGATTGGCATAAAGATTTGCAAGGCAATAACGACTTGTTATCTATTACTCAACCACAAATCATTAAAACTATTCATAAAGAATATTTAAAAGCGGGTGCTGACATTATAGAAACAAACACCTTTAGCGATACCGTTATTGGTATGGCTGATTACGATTTACAGGAGTTTGTATATGAATTAAATTTTGAATCGGCTAAAATTGCTAAAGAAGCTATTACCGAGTTTAAAACAGAGTTTCCTGAATTTGCAACAATACCAAAATTTGTTGCTGGAGCAATTGGGCCAACAAATCGTACCTTATCTTTATCTCCAAACGTAAACGACCCTGGCTATAGAGCCATTACTTTTGACGAATTAGTAGAAGCTTATACCGAACAAGTTCGCGGATTAATTGATGGCGGAGCAGATTTGTTATTAATTGAAACTATTTTTGATACCTTAAATGCAAAGGCGGCATTGTACGCCATTCAAAACTATTGCGAAAAAATTGATAGAAAAATGCCAGTAATGGTTTCGGGAACGATTACCGACGCAAGTGGTAGAACCCTTTCTGGACAAACCACCGAAGCTTTTTTAAATTCTGTTTCGCATGTTGATTTATTAAGCGTAGGCTTAAATTGCGCGTTAGGGGCAAAAGATATGCGTCCGTATTTAGAAGAACTTTCTACCAAAGCACCATTTTATGTAAGTGCCTATCCTAATGCTGGCTTACCCAATCAGTTTGGCGAATACGACCAAGATGCGCACGAAATGGGGCATCAAATAGAAGATTTTTTAAAAGCAGGGTTTTTAAATATTGTGGGTGGTTGTTGTGGCACTACTCCTGCACACATTAAACGTATTGCAGAACTGGCAAAGGATGCAACCCCTCGCAAAAAACCAAAAGCAGATACCTTAATGCACTTAAGCGGATTAGAGCCTTACACTTTAACGCCCGAAAGTAATTTTTTAAACGTTGGTGAACGAACCAACGTTACAGGTTCAAAAAAATTCCTACGTTTAATTAAAGAAGGGAATTTTGAAGAAGCTTTATCAATTGCTAAAGATCAAGTAGATGGCGGTGCGCAAGTAATTGATGTAAATATGGATGAGGGGATGTTGGATAGCGAACAGGCGATGACTACCTTTTTAAATTTAATTGCATCTGAGCCTGATATTAGCCGTGTGCCTATTATGATTGATTCCAGCAAATGGAGCGTGATTGAAGCGGGTTTAAAATGTGTGCAAGGCAAAGCTATTGTAAATTCTATTTCGTTAAAAGAAGGCGAGGAAAAATTTATTGAGCAGGCAAATAAAATAAAACAATACGGTGCTGCTGTTATTGTAATGGCATTTGATGAAGTAGGACAAGCCGATACGTTTGAACGCCGTAAAGAAATCTGCAAACGTGCTTATGATGTATTGGTTGATAAAGTAAAATTTAATCCACAGGATATAATTTTTGACCCAAATATTTTCCCTGTAGCTACAGGTATGGAAGAACATCGCTTAAATGCTCTAGATTTTTTCAACTCAACAAAATGGATTAAAGAAAATTTACCACACGCTAAAGTAAGTGGTGGTGTAAGTAACGTTTCATTTTCGTTTAGAGGAAATGATCATGTGCGTGAAGCCATTCACAGCTCGTTCCTATACCATGCTGTAAAAAACGGAATGGATATGGGAATCGTTAATCCCGCACAATTAGTAGTGTACGATGATATTGATAAAACATTATTAGAGTTAGTAGAAGATGTTTTATTAAATCGCAGAGATGATGCTACCGAGCGATTAGTAGATCATGCAGAATCGTTAAAAGGAATAACAAAAGAAAAAACAGAAAAAGATGAGGAATGGCGTAAAGGTACTGTTGAATCTCGCTTAAGCTATGCTTTGGTAAAAGGATTAGTTGAACATATTGATGCAGATACCGAAGAAGCCCGCCTAAAATTAGGCAGACCATTACACGTAATTGAAGGCCCGTTAATGGACGGTATGAACATTGTTGGTGATTTATTTGGACAAGGAAAAATGTTTTTACCGCAAGTAGTAAAAAGCGCGCGTGTAATGAAAAAAGCGGTGGCGTATTTAGAGCCATTTTTATTGGCAGAAAAAGAAGCCAATGCAAAAGCTGGTATAGTGGGCGATGGAAGAACTAATGCCGGCAAAATTTTAATGGCAACTGTAAAAGGCGATGTACATGATATTGGAAAAAATATTGTTGGCGTTGTGTTAGCCTGTAACAACTACGAAATTATAGATATTGGCGTAATGGTAAGTTGCGATAAAATTTTAACTGAAGCCAAAAAACACAATGTTGATATTATTGGCTTAAGCGGTTTAATTACACCATCCTTAGATGAAATGGTGTATGTTGCTAAAGAAATGGAGCGCTTAGGATTTAAAACCCCTTTATTAATTGGTGGTGCAACAACTTCTAAAGTACATACGGCTGTAAAAATTGCGCAAAATTATTCAGGTCCGGTGGTGCATGTAAACGACGCCAGTAAATCAGTGCCAGTAGCAAGTAGCCTTATTTCAAACGAATTGCGTGATGCCTTTATGGCGGAGGTAAATAAAGATTACGAGAGAGTGCGTGAGCAAAATAAAAATGCTCAATCACAAAATAAATTAATTTCGATGGCAGACGCTAGAGAAAACAAATTCCCCATTGATTGGAACAAAACAGAAATTACAAAACCAAATTTTATTGGTAATAAAGTTTATGATAATTATGATTTAAAAGAAATAGCTGAATACATTGATTGGACTCCATTTTTTATAAGTTGGGAAATGAAAGGGTCGTACCCAAAAATTTTAAGCGACCCAACACGCGGTGCAGAGGCAACTAAATTGTTTAACGATGCGCAAGCGATGTTAAATAAAATTATTTCCGAAAAATGGTTACAAGCTAAAGCTGTAATAGGCATTTACCCAGCTAATACAGTAAATGATGATGATACAGAGGTGTATAATGAAAAAGGAAATAAATTAGTTACGTTTCATTCATTGCGTCAGCAAAGTAAAAAACCAGCAGGGCAGTATAATATTGCATTAGCAGATTTTATAAAACCGGTCACGTTGAGCGGAGTCGAAGCGCATGATTACATTGGCTCTTTTGCTCTTGCAACAGGTTTTGGTATTGATGAACACGTGGCACGTTTTGAAGCCGACCATGATGATTACAGCGCAATTATGTTAAAAGCCTTGGCAGATAGATTAGCAGAAGCCTTTGCAGAGTTAATGCATAAAAAAGTGCGTAAAGAAATTTGGGGCTATGCTAAAAACGAAGATTTAAAAAACGAAGATTTAATAAAAGAAGAATACGCAGGTATACGTCCTGCTCCAGGTTACCCGGCACAACCCGATCATTTAGAAAAATTAACTATTTGGAAATTGTTAGACGTAGAAAAAAATACTGGGATAATTTTAACCGAAAGTTTAGCAATGGTGCCAACAGCTGCAGTTAGTGGTTTGTATTTTGCACACCCACAATCGCATTATTTTGGCCTTGGAAAAATAAATAAAGAACAGGTGGAAGACTATGCCAAACGAAAAGGCGAAGACTTTGATAAAATAGAAAAATGGCTAGGCCCTAATTTGAGTTATTAGCCAAGTTTAAATCTTTGTCGTATTTTTAATAATTGATTGAGGGCTATTTACAAATATTCGTTTTTATTTATATTTACATGTTTAAGTAGTGTTTTCTTTTCACAAAAAAGTAGTATTGACTCATTAATTTTAATTACGCAAAAAGCAACAAACGATTCTATAAAAGTTGAAAGTTATAAAAAGGTTTTTAATGCTTATATCAATAAAGGAGAACTAGATAAAGCTGATTCAATTTTAGAGGTATTAATAAATATACCAACAAAAAAATACAACGAAAAGAAAAAACTTATTTCTGCATACAACAAGGGCTATATCTCTGAATTAAGAGGTGAATATACCAAAGCTCTTAATTATTATTTTGAGGCATTAAAAATTTCCGAAAAAGAAAAAGACTATCAGTTTGTTTCTTCAATTAATAATAGTACAGGTATAATTTATTATTCTCAAAATGAATTTGATAAAGCTCTTGGCTATTATTTTAAAGCTATAGATGTTCTTAAAAAGAATAATATTACTAAAGGCTTAGGTAATAATTACAATAATGTGGGTAACGTATATTTTGTTAAAAAGGAATATACGCAAGCTTTGATATATTATACAAGGTCGTATGATATAAGAAAAAGCACTGACGATGAGATAGGTGTGGCTAATTCGCTTAATAATATTGGTAATGTTTATTTGCAACTTAATGAAAACGATAAAGCTCTTACTCGTTTTGAAGATGCTCTTAAGATACAGAAAAAATATGACGATAAATTTGGCGTTGCTTATTCAGTATTAAATATTGGCCTCGTTCATCAAAAAAAGAAAAATTATATTTTAGCAGAAAAAAATGTTTTAGAAGGATTATCACTTTCTAAAGAAATTAAATTTCCAGATGCTTTAAGAGATTCTTATAATGCTTTATCTGACTTATATGAAGAAAAAGGAGAGTCGGAAAAAGCATTAAAATATTATAAATTATTTATTTTGTTTCGCGACAGCTTGAATAACGAGCAACAATTGAAAGAGATTAATAAAAAAGAAATGGAGAATGAACTTTTTAAAAAAGAAGTTTTGTTAAAAGCCGAAAATGAAAAACAAAAACTAGAATATAAAGAAAAACAAAAACGAAATAAAATTCTTATTTATTCAACCTTATTTATTTTATTACTTATTATTATTTTTTCTATTTCAATTTATAATCGATTTAAACTATCTCAAAAACAAAAAAAGGTGATTGAAGAAAAGCAAAAAGAAATTTTAGATAATATACGATACGCCAAACGCATTCAGCAAGCTATGTTGCCAACAGATAAGTTTATACATGCAAAAACAAAGAAGTAGCAACGTAAAACTCAAACATTTTTTAACTATAATTTGTTTTTAATTTTTTATATCTTATTATTGTTTTGTGTTTAATGAACAAGAGATTATTAAAAATTTAAAAAAGGGTGATGCGTCTGCCTTTAAATTTCTTGTGGATTACTTTCAAAAAAAAATTTATAATACTTGCCTTGGCTTATTACAAAATACAGAAGATGCCGAAGATGTAACTCAGGAAGTTTTTGTGAGTGTTTATCAATCTATTCAACAATTTAAAGAAGAATCAAAATTATATACCTGGGTCTATCGTATTGCTATTACAAAATCTTTAGAGCACATCCGTATGAAAAAACGCAAAAAACGTTTTGCATTTTTTCAACACTTATTTACGAATGAGGAAGGTAGTATTAAAAACGAGCCTAAACACTTTTATCATCCAGGTGTTCAGCTAGAGAATAAGGAAAGAGCCGCCATTTTATTTTCAGCCATTGAAAAATTACCCGAAAACCAAAAAACGGCATTTATATTGAGTAAAGTAGAAGATTTAAGTTATTCTGAAATTTCAGAGGTGATGAACCTATCTGTTTCATCAGTCGAATCACTACTATTTAGGGCAAAACAAAATTTACAAAAATTATTACTAAATTATTATCATAAAAACGAAAAGTAAACGCAAGTTTTTTAATTATTAAACATCTAACAAAATATGATTGCAAAAGATAAATGGCTTATTGAAATACAAAATAGCTTAAATGGTATTCAGTCTGTTGAGGTTAATCCATATTTATATTCTAAAATCTTGAATAGAATAGGAAGAAAGCAAGAAATAGCAGTACCCATAAAATGGGCTTTTTTGTCTGCTTCAGCATTTTTATTATTATTTATTTTAAATATCTTTATTTTTAAGTCAGTTAATCATTCACCTTCAAAGGATGATTTAAAAACGCTTTCAACTACCTTTAAATTGTTTAATGAGAATAACGTAAACTACAATTAGCATGAATAAGGTAAAATTATTAATCTTCGTTATTATTGGTCTACTTGTACTAAACATAGTAGCACTAACTTTTATATTTACTCGAAAACCTATTATGCATGGCCCAGCTGGCGAAGGCCCAAAACAAATAATAATAGACCGCTTACATTTTGACGAATCTCAACAAAAAAAATATAGCGAATTAGTGGAAGACCACAGAGCTAAAAGCAGAGAACTGAACAAAAACTCAAGAGATTTACATAATAAACTATATGAATTATTAAAGGAAAATTTAATAAACAAAATTGAAGCAGACAGTTTAATTTTGATAATTGCTGACAATCAAAAAGCCATTGATAATTTAAATTTAGATCATTTTCAAAAAATAAAAAGTATTTGTAATACAAATCAAATGGAACTTTACAATAAACTGGTAGATGATTTAACTCATTTATTTTCTCCACCACCTCCAAAAAAATAAAAAATACTTAGCGCAAGTATTAATAAAATTTGACATCTAAAATATAAAGCTACATTTCAATTAAAAAAACAAATTATGAAAAAAACAATTTTAACTCTATCCGTATTAGCAAGTTGCTTAATAGCTATTTCGCAAACCAATCCCGCTATTACTTCATGGTTACAAAATACCACTGTAAAAGGAAGGCATTACGTTTCTGGCAATCCTACACCAATTAATGATGCCACATTAACTGCTAATGTGCAAACGGTTCAATATTCTGCAAACTACGCTTATGCCAGTACGCAAGGTGTACCGTCTTATATTACGGGGCCTTTTTTGGACGGTAATCCCTCTTTAACAAGTAACCAAAATGCTATTTTTAAATTTCCTTTAAATCCGGTTCAAAATACAGGGTCGCTTACCCCAACATCGGGCGGAAACATTGGTGTTTTTATTAATGGTGTTGCGATGTTTGATTACAGAGATGGTGTTTCATGGAAAAGTTCTTCAAATTCGTTAGCAGGAGGGCCACTTGGTGGTATGGGTGATGGTGTTTGGAATAGAGATGCTGTGGTTGCTGAAAAAGCTGGTTTTGACTGTTCTAAAGGCCATCCTGCAATGGGTAACTATCATCACCATCAAAACCCTAGTGCTTTTAAGCTAGATATTGCTGTAACCTCTACAATTTGCAATATGTATGATGCTGATGGTTTATATGTAATAAATTCATCTGCTCATTCGCCACTCATTGGTTTTGCCTACGATGGTTTCCCTGTATATGGTGCTTATGCTTACCAAAATACAAATGGAACTGGGCCAATTGTTAGAATGAAATCTAGTTGGAGTTTGCGGTCTATTACAACTCGTACAACATTATATACAGGCGCTGTGGCCACATCTACTGGACCAGCAGTAAGTGCTACGTACCCTATAGGATATTTTAAAGAAGATTATACTTATACAGCCCCCACTGCACCTGATTATTTAGATGATCATAATGGTCGTTTTTGTGTAACGCCTGAATATCCTGCTGGTACGTATTGTTATTTTGCCACTGTTGATGCTAATCATAATTCAGCGTATCCATATTTAGTTGGTCCAACTTATTATGGTACTAAAGTTGCATCAAAAGTTACATCCATTACCGAATCGGTAACTACTTATACAACTACAACAGGATTAACTAAAAACAGTATTGATGATGCAAAAGTAACTGTATTTCCAAACCCAACCAGCGAAATTATTGCGGTGCAAATTACTGATTTGGTTACCGAAAATTACGAAGTGCTACTAACAGATTTGCTTGGTAAGCTAATAGCAAAAACAAATTTAAACAAAGGTAGCACCCTTGTTTATTTAGACACTAAAACCTTGTATGCTGGAGAATATATTGTAACTTTAGTTAGCGAAAGTGGAAATAAAATTTCTAAAAAAGTAACTATTTTAAAATAGAATAAAATATAAAATCAACCAAAAATTTCAAATATTTAGTTTATTACACCTGTCAAGTTTTAAAAAACTGACAGGTGTAATTTTTTTATGTTTATTTTGTAAAACATCACAATGTCAAACAAGGCAAGTGCTAATTAGTTTTAAAACTGTTTATAATAAAACTAATTTTATTATAAATGATTCAATGTATCAACTTCCAAATGGGAATACAGTATCCATTGAAATACTTAAGTTTTATATTTCAGGCATTGAGTTATTTGAAAATAGTAAAACTATTTGGCGCGAAAAGAAAAGCTTTCATTTATATTCTGCCGATAGCAGCAACAAAACTATTTCACTTACAGTTCCAATAAAATTAAATTTTGATAAAATTAAATTCAATCTTGGTATTGATAGTTTAACTAATGTTTCGGGGGTAATGGGGGGCGATCTTGATCCGACAAAAGGGATGTACTGGGCATGGCAAAGTGGTTATATAAATTTTAAAATAGAAGGTAAAAGCAATTTAGTTTCTAATCCAAAAAAAGAATTCCAATTTCATTTAGGGGGCTATCTTCAGCCATATTATGCGCTTCAAACAACAACCTTACCTATTACGGATAAAAATAAAATTGATATTGTATTTGATATAGTACAATTTTTATCAGAAATTGATTTTTTAAAGCAAAATCATATCATGTCACCAAGTATTAAAGCTTTAGAGTTTTCGCAATTAGCTATTAAATGTTTTAAAGTTAAATGAGACGAGTAATTATAATTTTTATTGCATTTTTATTTTTTGCTTTTGTTGTAGAGGTTCCTATTTTTTTTACGCCAAAAAAATGGCCAAAGCCCACGTATAATTTTTTAAAAAATCCAATTTCAAAAGAAAAAATTTTATTAGGAAAAATTTTATTTTATGACCCTATTCTTTCAAAAGATAATACCATCTCCTGCGCTAGTTGCCATTCACAATATTCAGCATTTACTCATATTGATCATGCTTTAAGTCATGGAATTCATGATAGCATTGGAACTCGTAATTCGCCGGCTTTAATGAATTTAGCCTGGCAAAAAACGTTTATGTGGGATGGAGCAATTAATAATTTAGATGTTCAGGCACTAGCGCCTATTTCTCACCCCTCTGAAATGGGGAGTAATATTAATGAAGTAATAAAAAAAATTAATGCTTTGAAAAGGTATCGTCAACTTTTTAAGAGTGCCTTTGGAGATAGTGTAGCAACTGGAGAAAATACACTAAAATCGATTTCACAATTTCTACTAACGATCATAAGCGCTAATTCAAAATACGATAAAGTAATGCGCAAAGAGCAAACATTTACACCTCAGGAAGAAAGTGGGTATAAATTATTTAAAAAAAATTGCTCAGCATGCCACACCGAACCGCTTTTTACTAATAATGAGTTTGCCAATAACGGAATCTCACTAGATACAATGTTAAACGATTATGGAAAATATAAAATTTCTAAACAATCAACAGATTCTCTTAAGTTTAAAATTCCAACATTAAGAAATATTGAATTTACATTGCCTTATATGCATGATGGGCGTTTTAAAAAATTATCGGAGGTATTAAATCACTATACCTCAACTGTTAAAGCATCAAAAACATTGGCAAAAGAATTACAAAAACCAATTGTACTATCTTCAAACGAAAAAGTAGATATAATAGCATTTCTTTTAACGTTAACGGATAAAGAATTTATTTTTGATAAAAGATATAGTTATCAAAATTTAAATTGATAAGCTATTTTTATTTAGTTTGCGTCTATTTGTAAAAAATAAATTGCTGCATTATAAATGTTTACTTTATCGCAAGTTTTATCTCATCATATAAAATTCTATCTTCGTAGCGTATGCCAAAAAAAATAAATTTATTATTATTAAGTCTTTTATCAGCTTTGCTATTAACACTAAGCTGGTATTGGCATTTAAGTATAGTTATGTTTTTTGCATTTGTACCTTTGCTTATTTTAGAAAATAAATTAGTTGCGAGTTCTAAACTAAAACTTATTGGCTACTGTTATTTAACCTTTTTATTATGGAATATAGGTGTTACTTATTGGGTACAATACGCTTCGTTTGGTGGAGCCATAGCAGCATTTATAACAAATGGTACATTAATGACTGTTGCGTTTGTATTTTTTTCAACTCTAAAAAACAAATTAAATAAATGGTGGGGCATTTGGTTAATTGTACCTATTTGGATTGCCTTTGAGCATATACACACTCTTTGGGACATGAGTTGGACGTGGCTTACACTTGGCAACGTGTTTGCTTTTAATCATACTTGGGTGCAATGGTACGAATATACAGGTACTTCGGGTGGAACACTTTGGGTGCTAATAACAAATGTTTTAATTTTTGAAACAATACGAAACAATACCGCAAAAAAAATAATTTCAAAACCAATTTTAAAAATAGCAAGTTTAATTATTGTACCTATTTTAATTTCGCATTTAATTTTATGTATTCGCAAAGCTAGCACCCAAAAAATAAACGGACAAACGTGCGTTATTGTTCAACCGAATATTGACCCTTACAATGGTAAATTTACGTCCGATTATCAATCACAGTTTTTAAAAGTAATTTATTTATTAAAAGGAAAAATAAATGCTACAACTAACTATTTAATTTTACCCGAAACATTTATTACTGACAATATTAATGAAGCGGGTATTTTTAATGCTGAACAAATACTTTGGTTTAGAGACAGTTTACTAAAAAAATACCCACAACTAAAAATTGTTACGGGAGGAAATACGTACACGTATTATAAAAATAAAAATAATATTACAGCAACTGCCCGCCACGATGATGAAAATAATTTATATTATGATGTGTTTAATTCTGCGATGCAAATAGACTCTTCATCGGTTCAAATATATCATAAATCAAAATTAGTACCTGGGGTTGAACGAATGCCTTTTCCGGCATTATTAAAACCATTAGAAAATTTTGCACTAGAGTTGGGAGGTACTTTTGGAAGTTTAGGAATACAAAACGAACGAAGCGTTTTTGAAGATAAAAAAACGGGCATTAAAATTGCACCAGTAATTTGTTATGAAAGTGTGTATGCTGATTTTGTAACAGGATATATTAGAAAAGGGGCTAATATTATTTTTATCATTACTAATGATGGCTGGTGGCAAAATACCCCTGGTTATATTCAGCATTTAAATTTTGCACGCTTACGAGCCATAGAAAACCGTTGTGAAATTGCGCGTAGTGCTAATACGGGCATAAGTTGTTTTATTGATGAGTACGGGAACATATCTAATGCTACTAATTGGTGGGAAGAAGCAGTGATTGAGAAAAAAGTGTATCCACAAAAAAGCCAAACCTTTTTTTCGAGGTTTGGCGATTTAATTTCCTATACAGCACTAATTATTTTTTGTTTATTAGTGGTATTGCGATTTTTTTTAAAGTTTATAAAAGGTAAATTTTTATAAAGTTGTGTTACTTTCAATAAATGGCGGAGGAGTTACAACCGCTGTTTTATCTAAAAACTTTTCTTCTGGTTTTTCAAAAGGACGTTTACCAAATATTTCTTCTAAATCTTCTTTAAAAATAACTTCTTTTTCTAATAATTTTTCGGCTAAGGTGGTAAGTTTCTCTTTATTACTTAATAAAATTTGTTTTGTTTTTACATAGGCAATATCCACCATTTTCTTTACCTCTTCGTCAATTATTTTTGCAGTACTTTCGCTATAAGGTTTACTAAAACTATATTCGCTTTGGCCTGTACTATCGTAATAGCTTATGTTTCCAATTTTATCGTTTAAGCCATAATATACAATACTGGCGTAAGCTTGACGGGTAATTTTTTCTAAATCGCTTAACGCACCTGTACTTACTTTACCAAAAATTAATTCTTCGGCGGCACGCCCACCAAGGGCAGAGCACATTTCGTCCATAATTTGATCGGCTGTTGTAATTTGACGTTCTTCGGGCAAATACCAAGCAGCACCTAAACTACGCCCACGCGGCACAATGGTTACTTTTACTAATGGGCTTGCGTGTTCTAGCATCCAACTTACAGTGGCGTGCCCAGCTTCGTGAAAAGCAATTACACGTTTTTCGTGTACAGTAATAATTTTATTTTTCTTTTCTAGGCCTGCAATAATTCTATCAACAGCATCTAAAAAATCTTGTTTGGTAACTGTTTTTTTATTGCTACGTGCTGCAATTAAAGCGGCTTCGTTACAAATATTGGCAATGTCTGCTCCGCTAAAACCAGGTGTTTGACGGGCTAAAAATTCAATTTCAACCGTAGCATCAATTTTAATTTTCTTTAAATGAACTTCAAAAATTTCTTTACGCTCGTTTAAATCAGGCATATCTACATAAATCTGTCTATCAAAACGACCAGCACGCATTAAGGCTCTGTCTAAAATATCAGCACGATTAGTAGCTGCTAAAATAATAACGCCGCTGTTTGTACCAAATCCATCCATTTCGGTTAGTAATTGATTTAAGGTATTTTCGCGTTCATCGTTTCCGCCAGCAGCCGCATTTTTACCACGAGCACGTCCAATGGCATCAATTTCATCAATAAAATTAATACACGGTGCTTTTTCTTTTGCTTGACGGAATAAATCGCGAACACGTGATGCACCAACACCTACAAACATCTCCACAAAATCTGAACCGCTTAATGAAAAGAAGGGAACTTTTGCTTCGCCTGCTACGGCTTTTGCTAATAAGGTTTTGCCAGTGCCTGGAGGGCCTACTAATAAAGCACCTTTTGGGATTTTTGCACCTAAGTCAGTATATTTTTTTGGATTTTTAAGGAAATCTACAATCTCCATAATCTCTACTTTTGCACCATCTAAGCCTGCTACATCGTTAAATGTTACGTTTACATTTGTATTTTTATCAAACAAAGTAGCGCGGCTTTTGCCAATGTTAAATATTTGCCCTGGGCCACCACCACTGCTGCCACCGCCCATGCGACGCATCATTACTACCCATAATACTACCATAATTAATATTGGTAATAACCATGGTAATTGGTCGGCCATAAAATTACTTTCTTCAACACTACGGGCAAATACTTGTTTATCTTTAGGAATGCCTGCATCGTTTTGAGTTTTTTCCATGGCTAATAAAAAATTATCAATAGATGGAATGGTTAACACAAAATGGGGGCCTTTGTAGTTTTTATCAGGAAAAACTGAAACGCCTTTAGCATTTTTGTAACGATCGCATTTATAGGCGCTATCGGGATTTATACTTATACGTGCTATTGTTTTATTTACAATAGCAACATCGGTTACATCGCCTTTGGCTAGCATTTCGTTTAAAAATTTCCCTTGGCTAACATCAACCAAATGGTTACTAGCATTATTGCCATAAAACACAATAAATAATAAAACGGCAATTACAATGCCATATATCCAGTAAAAATTATTGCCGCCATTACCACTTCCGCCTCCAAATGGCGAATTTTGTTTGCTGAATTTTTCTTTCATTCTATCAAACTGTTTTTTACGCTCGTCTTCGGGTGTATTGGAGTTGTTTTGCGGTGTAGGTTCGGTATTTTGTTCGTTACTCATGTTGGGTTGCAGATTTAAGATGTAAGATTGCAAATTTATTTTTGTGTTGTTTTTTTAATGGTTTGGTTTATGACAATAGATTTAACATTAAAATTTAATGACTATCAATAGTAGTAATTTCGGCATCGCCCCAAAGCGCTTCAATATTGTAGTATTCGCGTATATCACGTAAAAAAACATGAGCTACAATGTTTATATAATCTACTAAAATCCATTCGCTATTTTGGTGCCCTTCGCTATGATAGGCTTTTTCGCCCGAAAGTTTTAAAACAGTATCTTCTAAACTATCGGCAATAGAGTTTACGTGAGTATTACTATCCGCATCGCAAATAACAAAGTAATCGGTTACTCTGTTTTCGAGTTTAGTTAAGTTTAAGATAGTAATGTTTTTTGCTTTTCGCTCCTGCATACCTTCAACTATGGCATCTAATAATGAAATAGTTTCTGCTTTAGTAGCTATTTTTTTTGGTCTTGTTTTGGTGCTTTTTTTCTTTTCGCTATTGGCTATAAAATTAGCAGCACGTTCTTCGCGTTCTTTATCTGTTATTCTTTTTTTGGCAGGAAGTTTTTTTACAGCAGCTTTTTTAGGCGTTGCTTTTTTTACTTTTTTTACAGCTGTTTTTACAACTTTTTTTACTGCTATTTTTTTTACTGGAGTTTTTGCCATTTATGTATTTGTTATTCTTTATTTTATTAAGTTTACACTAAACAACAAATTTAATGTTTTTGCGTTAATGGAAACACTTTTTATTGGGAGTAATATTATATTTTTACCCGAAGTAGATAGTACCAATAGTTATGCCACAGAGCTGTTAAAGAACGTTAATATAGCTGAAGGTACTGTAATACATACTGCTCACCAAACCCAAGGTAAGGGGCAGCGTGGTAATAGCTGGGAGGCACAAATAGCAAGTAATTTAACAACAAGTATTGTTTTAAAACCAAGCTTTTTAGAATTAAAAAACCAATTTTTTTTGTATCAAATTACGGCTTTAGCCTGTTATGACTTAATGGCTGAATTATTAAACAATAGCCAATATGACATAAAAATTAAATGGCCGAATGACATTTTAGTTAACAAAAAAAAAATTGCAGGTATATTAATTGAAAATGTAATCACACACTCTACCCTTAATTACAGCGTAATAGGTATTGGCATCAACGTAAATCAACTTCTATTTACAGATGGAATAAATGCCACATCATTAAAAAAATTAAGCAATAATGAGTTTGATATTAATACTGTTTTAAAACTATTATGTAAGCATTTAGAAAATTATTATTTAAAATTAAAAAGCAATAAATTAAATAGTATTACTCAAAACTATTTACAACATTTATATGGCTTAAATACTTGGTTAAATTTTGAAATTAAGAATGAGCTAAAAGTATGTTTAGTAAAAGGAATTAATAAAAGTGGCTTATTAATTTTGCAAGATAATATGGGGAATGAAAACGCATACGATTTAAAAGAGATAAAGTGGCTAGTTTGATAAATTTATCTCTTTTTTGATAAACTCATTACCTCTTTTCCAATACCTGTAAAGGATACAACGTTTAACGGAAATTCTAAAAATACGTGTAAAAAACTTAAAAAGAATAATACCTCTAAGCCTAAATTATAATCATAAATATATAAGGCAATTGAAAGTAACCACAAACCTATAGTTGCCGCTAATGTTTTTTTTGGTACCAAATGCCATTTAATTACCGATGTTTTTGAAAACCAATTTAGGTAATGGTACGTGTAAGCAAATGCAATAAATCGCATAATTACAAAACCTGCGTTAGTAGTAAAAATTTGTTTAATATTGGTTAGTTTATCCATATTAAAGGTATTTATTAATCTAAAATTTAATTCGGTAAACTGATGATAGCTTTTTTGAGAATAATCACTAACTACATATTGTAAACCTTGTGGTTGAACTATAAATAAAATTACAGAGCAAATAATTAATACTAAAATAGATACGGCACCTGCCCACGATTTTTCCTTTAAAACCCCAAATAACATAAATGCCCAGGTAAAAATAAATACATGAATAATGGTGGGTAAAAATACGGCCACCCATGTAAAATAGTGTGGTGCATTATTTAAAACACTTATAAATAAAAGCGTTAAAACAATAATTACAAAGCGGTATAGCCAATCTTTAATAAATACAAAAGCGATACAGCTTAAAAGGCTTAATAAAATTATATCGGCTGTTAGCCCGTAATTTTTTGGGGGTTTATAATTCCACCACACTAAAATAACGCAAGCAATTATTAAAAAAATAAAATCGTATTTGCCTTTTGTAAAATAATTTTTTTTGTGTAACCAACCTATTTCTGTTAAGTAGTGTAGTGGGCCTAAAATACCATACGAAAACAAAAACAATTCGAAGGGAATAAAAAACGCAATTACACACGACAGTATAATTAAACCTGTATTTAGGTGATGTATAGTTGAGGATTTCATTTCAATGTTTTAATTAAACCACATAGATACATAGCTTGCATAGTTTTTTAAACTAATATTTATAAAAAAGATTAAACATAGTAAATTGAAGCGTAGCTTCAATGCTATTGTTAACTTTAATTATAATATATAATACCAAAATGCTATGTGCCTGTGTGGTTAAATTTATTTCGTTTTTTTTATTTCTGATTCTGTATTACTCTTTATGGAGTAGTTTTTAATAAACTCAGTCCAGGTTTTGGTTTTATAACTATTACTGGCAAAGTACTGCAATATAGGTTTTATTTGTTGTGGCGATTGGTAAAAATTTAAAACATCTAAAGTGGTTAAATCTTCGTTTAAAATACATAACGATGGCAAGGCCAATTTATTATTACATAATTTTAAGGCTAAGTTATGCATCGGAAAATTATTAATAAGCGCATTATAATATTTTTGATTATTAAACACTAAAGTGTCTTTTTGCTCCACATCAAAGTTAACAACATAATAGTTTTTATTTATGTAATTAGCTACGCTCGTATCTACAAATGTTGTTTTAGCCATTACTTTTCCGGTGTTACAAAAGCTTGCAGTAATATTTATTAATACTTTTTTAGGTTTTGTTTTTTGTAGTTTCTCAACTTCATTTACAGTATATATTTTTACAGGTATTTTTTTAAAGTTGGTGTCGTAAAATGTATTGGTAAAGTGCTTGTTAAATTCGTCAAAAATGGTAGTGCGCCATGTGTTTTCGGTCATAAATACTAAAATGGGTTCTATTTTTTTATCCTCTAAATACCCCTGTGTTAGTAAATTATATTCGTAATTATTGGTTAC
>JAYTRS010000045.1:0-2298 GCA_043746065.1 Bacteroidota bacterium
GAATTAATTTTAACCGATAAACTAGACGAAACCATTGAACACCTAAAAAAAACATTTGATTATATAGTTATTGATAATGCGCCAATAGGCTTAGTTACTGATGGAATAGCATCGATACAAAAAGCAGATTACCCAATTTATGTATTTAGAGCCGGTTATTCAAAAAAAGTATTTACTCAAATTTTAGATAAATTAAAAAACGAAAATAATATTAAAAAATTATCGGTAGTATTAAACGATGTAGATATTAGTAAAAAAATATACGGCTATAGTTATGGCTACGGTTATGGTTACGGTGGTTATGGCTATGGAAATGGCTATTACACTGAAGACGAAAAATTTAAATCTAAAACTAAAAAAAATAAAAGTTAAAAATGGAAATTATTGAATCTGAACTAAAAGGCTTGTTTGTTTTTAAACCAAAAGTATTTGAAGACGAGCGAGGTTATTTTTTTGAAAGTTATAACCAAAACCTTTTTAAACAAGCAGGTTTGAATTTAAATTTTGTACAAGATAATCAATCCCTATCACAAAAAGGGGTGTTAAGAGGTTTGCATTTTCAAAACCCACCTCACGCACAAGGAAAATTAGTGCGGGTAATAACAGGTGCTGTATTAGATGTAGCGGTTGATATTCGAAAAAAATCACCTACCTATGGCAAATGGTTTAGCTTAGAGCTTACCGAAAAAAATAAGTGGATGATGTATATACCCGAAGGCTTTGCACATGGCTTTGCCACCTTACAAGACAATACTGTTTTTAGTTATAAATGCACAAATTTTTATAACAAAGCAGCCGAAGATTGTTTATTATGGAACGATAAAGATTTAAATATTAATTGGAGCCTGAACAACCCTTTATTGTCTGAAAAAGATTTACAAGGCAAAACCTTTACTAATTTTAATAGTTTGTATTAGTATTTTAATACTTATAAAACATGACTTTAAATTTTAATTTTATACTTACCCTACTTTTTTTTGCATGTTTTATTTTTTCACTTGTAATTAATTATATACTACTAAAATTTGCACAAACTTTAGGTATTCGTAATAAAGATTCGCAACAAATACGTTGGAATCCAAATGCGAAACCATCATTGGGAGGTATTAGTTTTTATTTAATTTTTTTAGTGGCGTTTATCTTTGCTATCCTTTCGCCACATAGTAACACAAATTACAATTTACCAATGATAGGTATTTTAATAGCCATTACCTTAGCATTTTTAATGGGCCTAGCCGACGATGCGTTTAATACCCAACCTTTACTAAAATTTTTAACTCAATTAATTTGTGCATTAATATTAATATTTTCGGGGCATTCGGTTTCAATTTTTCAAAATCAATTTATAAATTATTTTATTACCATTATTTGGGTAATAGGTATTATGAACTCTATTAATATGCTTGATAATATGGATGGGATTACCTCTATCGTGTCAATGGTTATATGTATTTTTATGGTTACAATTAATATCACATTATTACAAACTAATAATTATACTACCATTTTAAGTTTGGGTATTATTGGGGCTTTGTGTGGCTTTTTAGTATTTAATTTTCATCCCTCAAAAATGTTTATGGGCGATACGGGTAGCCAATTTCTGGGCCTATTTTTAGCCGTTATAGGTATTGATAATTGTTGGAATAGTACTGTTACATTACAAACAAATTTTCCCCCGCAATTACTAAATATTTTAATTGTGGCCTTGGTGTTTATTTTACCATTAACCGATACGTTTACTGTTGTTATAAATCGTTTAAAAGCTGGAAAATCGCCATTTATAGGTGGTAAAGACCATACCACACATCATTTATTTTTTAAAGGTATTACCGAAAAACGTATTGCTATTTTATATTTTACTATTAATGTAATTTCAATTTTTTTTGCCTATAATTTAATTATTAATTATTCTACCATTTTATTTTACAGTTCAATAGCTTATGCTTTGTTGGTTTCAGTATCTTTGTACTTAAACACAATTATTAAAAAGCGTTAATTTGTTTTTAAAAAACATAAATACATTTTTAAATAAAAATAAAACATTACTTACCATTTGTTTTTTGGTAGTATTTTTTGCGCTTTATTTTATACTTAAAGTTTACGTTTACTCCCCTTTTAATAATACCATTTCGTATTCGCTCAATAATTTTAATATTAGCAAAATTAATATACCCACAAACTTAAATTTTTGTAATGAAGGAATACCTCCAAACAATTTTGAAATACAAAAAAATTTAGAGAAAGAATTTTTTAATAATGCGTATTGGAAATCTAATTCAACTGTTTTGTTTGCGAAGG
>JAYTRS010000046.1:0-21019 GCA_043746065.1 Bacteroidota bacterium
AATTATACAATTTAAAATTGCATAAATTATTTTGCCAAATAGTACTGTTAATACTAATGTTTATAGATGTAGTAAATGGATTAGGATAAATTTTAACAGATGAGTTTACATCATGATTAGATTTAATGCCCACAGTTAAACAATTAGTAGGTAAATTACTTGCTACTAAATTAATGGCTGTAGTTGATAATGCCCCATTGGTGGTTAGTGCTCTGCCATCAAATACTACACCGGTGTTTATAGCGCCTAAAGCACCATTGTTACAAATAATTGTACCTCTAAATGTTGAGTAATTATTAATATTTACGGCGCCTTCAATTTTCCAAAATACATTTTTTGATTGTGTACCGTTTATTAATTTAATTTTTGAGTAAGTACTAGTTGTTAAAGCGCCTTGTATTTGAATAACAAACACAGCATTTGCATTGCCTAGTGCGTTAAGGTAAAGCGTATCCGTTAATGCGGCAGCACTATTCATACGGTAAACGTGTGGTGTAAGTACAAGATTATTTCCAAATTGTGCAGGATATAATAATTCTATATCATAAGCTAAAGTATTTACATACCCATAGGCATTTAATAAATCGCTAGCGGCAACACCAGTTGAACCATCGGGCGTTAAATGAATAGTACCTGTAACAAATAATGGATTATAGCCTGTAGGAGTGCTAGAGTTACTCCCAATATCTCCGGTAACATACGTAGTACCCGAATTAGAAACTGCACCATTAGAAGAAAATAATCCATAACAAGCTGCTGCACCAAGATTAGGCGCTACAGGACCATTAAGAACAGGGCTTCCACAACCAACAGGCGTGTAAGCAAAAGTTCCATTTATTGTTACTGCACCAGCAGTAGAAAGCGCTCTGCCTTCTAATGTATCGCCAGTACTAATATTTATTGCTGCATTATTTGCAATAATAGTTCCACGCATGGTTGTACCCGCTGCCATACTTACTAAACCTTCTACTTTCCAAAAAACATTACAAGCCTTAGCACCATTAATTAACTTAACTTTAGCAGAGGCATTTGTAGAAAAAGCTCCTTGAATTTTCATTATAAACACAGCATTTGAATTACCCTGCGCATTAAAAGTAAGGTCTAAATTTAAAGTTGTATTTCCTGTTATAGCATAAACACCTGGAGTAAGTATTTGTCCATTTCCTAAAAGAGCGGCAGGAAACAAAGTTGGAGTTGTACCGTTTAATTGATTATAAGCAATTAATAAATCGGCAGCGCATTGTGCACTTGAACCATCGCCATCGTGCATTACACCATTTACATTTCCAAAACCAGTGCTTGAACCGTTGTTGGTACCAACATTGCCTGTAATTTGCGAAATACCAGTATTACTAACCGCACCATTTGTTGAAAAAAGAACGAAATTAGCGGCTGTGCCCAGGTTAGGTGCTTGTCCAAAATTTAAATTTGGTAAAGCAAACAAAGATACTGTTGCTATTAAAGTATGTAATTTTGTTTTCATTTTATTGGGGGTTTTAATTGTGAATTAATTTTCACAATACAAAATTGACTATTATTAAACCACAAAGCATTACAGTAAGAATGTGAATAGTTATATAAATCACACTTTTTGTTATTTATATATGAGAAGGTTGTTTTTAAGCTTAGTGAGGAAATATTAAGGATGCAATAGCCCTTATTGAATAGAATGGAACGGGCTTAAGCCTTTAAAATTAATATAGATGGGCTGTATGCTAGCCAAGTTGTTTCTTCTTTTAAAATATTTCGCCAACTTTCAATATTTAATAAACATAAATCAAAAGCAGTAAAAAAAGTTTCTTCATTTGGATAAGTTTGTACTATTTTAACTTCGCTTTGAGCACTTGTAAAAGTATTTTTTAACTCTGGGTACTGATTAAAAATACCAACCGCATCAAATACGGTAACCTGTGCATTGGCATTAAAAATTAGTTTTTGTGCATATATCATTAAAAAACTATCACTTAATGAATAAATGGGTATAATTATTTTTTGTGCTTTTTCAAATTTTTTATCTATAAAAATACCTACGGGTATGGTGGCGTGTTTTATTACATAATTTGTATGTTCATCAAACATACTATTTTCGTAATGTATTTTTCTATCTTTTAAGGTATTAATAAAGTTTTTAGGATTTAGTATTTTTGATGTTAAGCCTAAAAAATTACCAAGTAAAGAACCCGTAAATAAAGAATTGCCCGAGCCAATTAATAAAAAATCGTAGTTATCGTTACTACTTGTTTCTATAATTTCTTTATCAATATCAAGGGCGGGTTTAAATAGGGTTTGTATTTCTAATTTTAAACGTAGGGCTTCTTTTTTAATTGGGGTTAAACTTTCTTTTTCATACTCTACTAAATTATATTTATTTAATTCGTTACTAGGCGAAATATGCATGGTTGTAATTAACGAATTTTTAACCGAGTTTTTAGTTAAGCTATAGGCTAATTTTAGCATGGCTTTACCTTTTGCAGGATTGCCATACGAAATTAAAATGCGGTATTTTTCGTCAAAATTTGAAAGCGTAGCTTTATCATCTAACGCTTTATTTCTAAATAACCAATTTGTAAAATCTAAGGCTGGCCCCGTCATAAAGGTTGTAAATAAGGCCATTATAACCATCATTGCAAAAATTTGTGGATTTAAAACGCCTAAATCAAATCCAATATTTAACACTACTAATTCCATTAAACCACGTGTATTCATTAGCGCACCAATGGTAAAACTTTCTTTCCAAGTTTGACCTACAAACCTGGCCGCAATGGCACTACCCCAAAATTTACCTATTACCGCAATAAGTATAATTACGGCGCAAACTTCCCACATATAAATATCATTTAGTAAACCTATTTGTGTGCGTAAACCTGTAAATACAAAAAATAAAGGCAGTAATAAAACAGCAGATACATCTTCAATTTTTTCAATAAAAATGTTTCTAAAATTAATATTACTCGGCATTATAACCCCAGCTAAAAATGCACCGAATAAGGCATGAATACCAATAATTTCGGATAAAAAAGCAGATATTAATAAGGTTAAAAAAAACACCGCCACAATAGGTTTGGTTAAACCTTCTTTACTCGAATATTTTTCGCCTAATTGTTTTAAAAAGGGTTGTACTAATTTTATCATAAATAATAAATAAACTACCGCTAAAGCAATGGTATATAAAGAACTTACAAACGAGCCTGCTTTTACAATTGCAATTACTGCTGCCAAGGCGCACCAAGCGGTTATATCATCAATAGCAGCACAGGTTATAACCATAGTGCCCAATTTTGTTTTAGAAATACCCCGCTCTTGTATAATACGAGCCAATACAGGGAAGGCCGTAATACTCATGGCAATACCTATAAACAATGAAAAAGATAAAAAGTTAATACCCTGTGGTGCAAATTTTTCGTAAATAAAATAGGCAAATCCAACACCCAGCGAAAACGGAATAATTATACTAGCGTGACTTATTACAAGGGCTTCGTGAGCTTTGGTACGGAGCACTTTAAAATCTAACTCCATGCCCACCACAAACATAAAAAGTATTAAACCAATTTGACTTAAAAATTTTAAATTACTAAGTGATGTAAGCGGAAATAGAAATTGTGAAAATTCAGGAAAATAATGTCCCACAAATGATGGCCCTAAAAAAATACCCGCCATAATTTCGCCAATTACCGAAGGCTGACCCATTTTGCGAAACAAAAAACCAAAAACACGTGCCGTAAAAATAATGGTAATTATTTGTAACATTAAAATTGCCAAAGGGTCGGTTACGTTATGCGAAAACACATTTTTAAAATCTAACCACGAACTTTGAGTTACAAATTTGGGAGCAATTAACGTCTCTACATTTTCTTTAAGCTGGCCTTTTATTACAATAAAATATACAAACAGCGAAAATATAGCTGTAACAAAAACATAAAAGCCAATATTTTTATAATTTTTAATAATAAACTATTTGTACAAAAATACACTATAATACTATATTTAATTGTGATTTTAGTTTTTTAATTATACATTAGTATAATAATATTTATTTTATGATTGAAGTTAACCAAACCTACTCGCACGATTTTAGTTTTTCGCAAACCGAAGTTAACCAATTTGCCCAAGTTACTGGCGATAAAAATCCCGTACATACCGATGCAGATTATGCCGCAAAAACAATGTTTAAACGTCCTATAATGCATGGTATGCTTAGCGCAAGTTTATTCAGTAAAGTGTTTGGCACCTTATTCCCTGGTGAAGGGACTATTTATTTAAAACAAAGTTTAAATTTTTTAAAACCAATGTATGTAGATGTAACTTACGAAGCCGTTTTTACCGTAAAAGAAGTTTTAAAAGATAAAAACCGCGCCATTGTTGAAACGATAATAAAAGATAAGACCACAGGAAACGTTTGTACAAGTGGCGAAGCCACTGTAATGAATGTAGATAAAATTAAATAATTTGCTAACGTTAATTTAAGATGGCTGTTATTATTATTGCACATTTTTAACCTTTAAAACAAAAAATATATGGATAAGGCAAACAAACGAATTGTATTAGTGACTGGTGCTACTGGTGGCTTAGGAACCGCAATGTGTAAAACATTATTAAAAGACGGATTTAAAGTAGTAGGTAATTATATTACGCCTGAAAAAGCTGAAAGATGGACCAAACAAATGAACGACGAAGGTTGCCATATTGATTTGTTTCAGGGAGATGTAAGTTCGTTTGAAGACGCTGGGCGAATGATAAAAGAAATTGAAGAAAAAGTAGGCACCATAGATACTTTAGTAAATATCTGGTATTACCCGCGATGGGCGTTTAATTAATATGAAGGTAGAAGATTGGCACGCTGTAATTAATACCAATCTTAATTCGGTTTTTAATTGTACTAAACATGTTATACAAGGTATGATTGACCGTAAGTTTGGTCGTATAATAAATATTTCATCTGTAAATGGGCAGCGTGGGCAATTTGGGCAAACCAATTACAGTGCCGCAAAGGCAGGTATGCATGGGTTTACAAAAAGTTTAGCCATGGAAGTTGCAAAATTAGGCGTAACCGTAAATACAATTTCACCAGGATATATTGGTACTGATATGGTAATGGCAGTACCCGAAAAAGTACTTACGCAAATTGTAGCGCAAGTACCAATGGGGCGTTTGGGTGGTACACACGAGGTGGCGCATTTAGTTAGTTTTTTAGCTAGCGAAGAAACTAGTTTTATTACTGGGGCCAATTATAGTATTAATGGCGGGCAGCACGTGTATTAAAATTTACATATTATTACTAAGACTTGAGCAAAAAAATACTATTGCCCAATAATTTTTAAATATCTAGTGGTGTGGGCTGGATCCACCAACATTAATAATTCTGCTGCTTTTGTTTTTTCTTCGGGGGTGCCTTCTTTAAAAATATTTACCATTTCATCGGCTTTGGCGTTAAAAAATAATTGCATGTTAAATGATGCTGGGCGCGCTGCATACACTGGGCGAAGCAAATCTAATGCTTTTAAAATATTGGTTCTTCCTTCTTCAACCTTTTCGTTCATTATATCTAAACCATTTTTACTTAACTGGTATTGGCAATCGCGTATGCCTTTAAACAACGGTTGTAATGTGTTTTCAACTATCCAATAACGGTTTTTATTACTCTCGCTACTACGCCAGCCTTTTTCAGAGGCGGTTTGCGCATTGTTTACAATAAGCTGTGCTTGTTGCCAATATTCCGTTCCACCTAATGGAGAGAAGGTATCATAATCGTTAGCTATAACAACGTAAGCATAATAGGCAAGTACAGAAGTTAAATTATTTTGAAACGTAGTTACTTGAAAATCTAATTGTGAAAATTGTTGAAATTTAAATTGAAAGTTATCGTCTTCGTAATTAAACACTGGTGTAAAGTACGAACTTTTATAAACGGGACGGCGGCTCTCTACCTGAATGGATGCAGAGTACTCATCGTCGCTAATTTTTGATTTAATAATAATTAATACTGAACAATCAATTTTTTCTTGAAACGTAAAATTATCTCTTGTCCATTTTTTGTTATTCATAAACTCAAAAATAGATTTTTGTAATTGATCAAAAATTTGTTTTTCGGCAGTACCTTGTATTTGCGAAGTATTAATATTTACTTGGCAATTTAATTCTTGCGAAAAATAATTGTAACTCATTACAATTAAAAGTAGAAGTATAATTTTTTTAGTATTCATTTATTTTTATTGCTACTAAGTTTGTTGCGGTATATAATTAATTATATAGTTTACAATATGGTTTGCAATGTTATGTTTAGTATTAAACTCAAAATTAGTTATTTTATTGTGTTTATCAATAATTGTAATTTTATTGGTATCGCTTCCAAAAACATTATTTTGTTCAGAAACAGCATTGGCAACAATAATATCTAAATTTTTATTTTTTAATTTTTTAATGGCATATTCTATTAAATTTTCGGTTTCTAAAGCAAAACCTACTAAACATTGTGTTGTTTTTTGTTTGCCCAATGCCCCTAAAATATCTTTTGTTTTTATTAAATGAAGGCTTAGTGTTTCATTCGTTTTTTTTATTTTTTGTGTGCTTACTATTTCTGGTTTATAATCGGCAACGGCTGCGCTGCAAATTACAATGTTTTGTAAATTATAATGTTGCAAACAAGCATTATACATTTCATCGGCACTTTGTACCCTAATTAAATGTATGTTTTTATTTTCAATTTCTTGTGCGCTTGGGCCTAGTACTAATGTAACTTCGGCGCCAAATTCGCTTAATTTTTGGGCAATGGCTATACCCATTTTACCACTACTTCTATTGCCTATAAAACGTACAGGGTCAATCGCTTCGTAGGTGGGGCCTGCATTTACTAATGCTTTTTTACCATATAAGGGTAAATTTTTTGAAAAAAAATGGGTTAAAAATGCCATTATATTTTCGGGTTCGGCCATGCGACCTTCGCCCACTAATCCGCTGGCTAATTCGCCTGTTTCGGCGGGAATAATCAGATTGCCAAAACTTGCTATTTTTTGTAAATTTTGTTGCGTTGTAGGGTGTTGGTACATTTCCAAATCCATTGCTGGCGCCACAATAGTTTTAGTTTTACAAGAAAGGTAGGTTGCTAGTAATACCGAATCGCAAAGCCCATTTGCCAATTTTGCTAATGTATTTGCTGTTAGTGGAGCTATTAAAAAAACATCGGCCCATTGGGCTAATTTTACGTGGTTATTCCAGTTATTATTTGCATCGAAAAATTGAGTAATTACGGTATTTTTACTTAATACGGATAGGGTTTGAGGTGTAATAAATTCAGCCGCGGCGGGGGTTAAAATTACTTTTACCTCAGCACCTTGTTTAACTAATAAGCGCACTAAATGTGCACATTTATAAGCAGCAATACCGCCCGTAATGCCTAAAAGTATTTTTTTGTTGTTTAGCATTTAATAGAAAAAGCAGTAAATCATTATAACTTACTGCCTTTTTAAATGTAATTTTATTTATTAAATAATAGGGTCTTTTGATGGGTTACGGAAATATACTTTATCGTCTAAAAATTCTTGAATAGAAATTAAAGCTGGTTTTGGTAATTTTTCGTAGTGTTTTGATACTTCAATTTGTTCACGATTTTCAAAAACCTCTTCTAAATTATCAGTATGGGTGCTAAATTCTTGTAATTTATTAGTCAACTCTTCTTTTAACTCAGAGCTAATTTGGTTTGCACGTTTGCTCATTATAGAAATAGCTTCGTAAATATTACCAGTTACTCCGTCAAATTTACGAATATCACGGGTTACAATACTTTGTTCGGCGTTTGTTTTTTTAAAATCCATTTTAATTTAATTTTTCTTTTAATCGTTTACAATTCGTATAAATGTTTTCTGCGTCGCTAAAGTACGAACTTTTTGGGTATAAATCTACAAATTTTATATAATTTTCTATGGCTCCGTCTAAACGCTCGGCTTTTTTTTGTGGAATGCTGTTAATTGCTAATAAATAATACGAATTTATGGTCATATACATCATTTCGTCGTTTAGGTTACTGCTAGGGTATTCTTTTATAAAGTTTTTAGTGGCTACAATGGCGGCTTTCCAATCGCTAAGTTTATAGTATTGTTTTACTATTTCGTAATCTTTCCGTTCTAATTTACCATGCAATTTATCTATAATTTTATTGCAACTATCAATACGAGGGCTTTCGTTATAAATATCAATAAAGGATTGAAGTTCTTTTATGGCATTTTTACTGCTTGTTTGGTCTAACTTATAGTTAGATGAGGTTAAATAATAGCAATAGGCATTCATAAAATAGCATTCTTCGGCGTGTTTACTTGCCGGAAACTGGCGGGTATAATTTTTAAAATGGTACTGACTTAAAATATAATCGCCTAAATTATATTCGCTCCAAGTATAGTAGTAGTAAACTTCTTCAGCTTTCTCGGTACCTTTTACAACGGGTATTAACTCTTCGTATAACTGCGACGATTTAATGTAATGGCCCTTATCGTAATATTCTTTAGCTTTTGTTAATTTAAGTTCGTAATCGGTGCTTTTTAGCAAACGATTAAATTTATCGCAAGAGGCAAATAACAAGCCAATAGCAATAAAACCTAATAAAATTTTATTTTTAATAAATAACAAGAGTGTAAAAATACATTTTTATAAACTAAAAAACCCCGCCTAAGCAGGGTTTTTTAATTAAATGTTGTTAAAAAACTATTGATTAATAACTTTTACAGTTTTTGTGTTGCTATTGTTATCTGTAATTCTTACAAAATAATTACCAGCAGCCTGGTTAGTTAAATCAATGGTAATAGTAGTATTAGCAGTTGTTTGCGTTAACACTACTGCACCTAACATATTGTACACTGCAATGCTGTTGCTACCTTCTAAATTTGCAATGGTAATTTTACCATTAACAGCAGGGTTAGGATACACTAAAATATTAGCATTTAATGTATTATTTTTTAAACCTACTGAACAGTTTGACGAGGTAATTACCCAACTTTTTTGATCAGTAACAGTGGTTGGTAATACTGTGGTAGATTTTACAGCCGACATTTTTACATAATTGGCTGTTAAGGTACCGTTAAAGCTACCTACTGCTGTGTATGTTTTAGCAGGACTTGCAGCGTTTGATATTGCAGAACCATCAGCAAAATTCCAAGAATAAATAGGGCTTACTGTTGGAGGAGTGTTACCGAAAGGCGTCCAATAAGGCACAAACTGATTAAAATTAAATTGGCGATTAGTTAACCAACTTGAGCTTGTGTTTGTATAAGTAATACTTGTATTTGTACAAATAGTAGTTTGTGTAACTGCATGGTTAGCTGTAAGGTTAAAGCCTACACGTGGGGCTACCATATATTCAACATCAGATGTACCACCCGTTGTAGGTAAGTTAAATTGCCCCGTAGTTGTAGTAAATGTACCCGAACTGCTTAAACGTAAAAAACCAAAACCTTCGCCATATTTACAAGCCGTTAATGTTGTAGTAGATGAAGCCGTGTTAGCATTATTCATAAAAGGTTTAATGGTATCGCCCACAGTATAACCACCACGAATTAATACAGCAAAATCGCCAGTAATAATTTTTGGAACTATAAAGTTACCACCAACAAAAGAACCTGCTGTACCTGTTAATACTGCAGCAACCGAATCTAATGCTGGAAAAACAGGAAAACCTGCACTTACATTACATAAATACATCATTGCTGTAACAGTAGCATTAGTAGAAGATGCTTTGCGCGAAGCAATACCCTCTAAACCTGTAACGGTAATAGTGCCGGTATTAGCAAAACGCGAGCCCATGTGCGTTACACCACCACCTGGCGATTGATACGTGTAAAAACCTGTACCTGAAGCATTACGATACACATGTTTTTTATAAAAATACCAAAGTGTATCTTGCACTAATGCTGCCGATGTTTTTTCATTAACCGTGGTATGAGTTACATTGTAGCTTTTGTTTGCTGGGTTAAATTCAGCAGGCTGAGCCACAAACTGTGATTGTGCATTAATTGCACCAATTGTTGTTACTGTTACTGCAACAACCGAAAGTAATTTTTTTATCATAGTAATTTATTTTTTTTAAGTTATAGGCTAAGATACAACATTTTTTAAATACAAAAATTTTTTTAACGTTTTGTACCGACAAAAATTTATGGTTTTAACAGTTTATAACTTTTTAAACCAATATTAAATAATGCATCTAATATACTTAAGTTGGGAGTAAAATTAAATTTGGCTTCAAAAGTTTGATAGTAAGGTGTATTTAAAAAACCGTGTGCAATAGTATCACCACTAAAATTTATTTTTGGGTGAATAATTTCACGTAAATCAATGGCATCAGTTATTTGTTTTTGATAATGGGTAGTAAAATTAATTGGTATAGGTTGTTTTAATAATTTTAAAATTAACTGTAACTGATTTATATTAAACTGAAATAAGTGTTGAAATGGACTTGTGTAAAATTGTTTTAAATCGGTTTCAAAAAACTCAAAGTATGGCGAATTTTTATAGGCACTTTCAATGGCTCGCCAATGATTTTTTTGCCAATTTTCTTTATAACAAATTTCAACATCAGTAATTAGTAGCGCGTTATTATTTTTAATGATAGGAATGGATAAATTTAGAACGCCATTTGCACTTAGCAGTTGAGTACGGTTTCTATAACTTTGTTTTTGATAGTTTTCGTGTTGCTCAATAGTTATAGTTTGAGCATTAAACAAATAATAAAAATAATGCAGATTGGGTAAATAAGCCGCGCTTAAAATGACATTCATTTTTTTGCTTTTTTAATTATGCCAATTACTTTACCTACAATATAACTTTGTGGCAAAAATCCCCACATTCGACTATCATTTGCATTATCGCGGTTATCGGCCATAACAAAGTAATAGTTTTGCTTTACTACATAGTGTTTAGTGAGGATATTATTTACAAAAATACTATCGTTACTAATTACTAGGGTGTTGTTTTCGTATTGTTCAATTATTGTTTTGTATACATCTACACTTAACGAATCTAACTGTAGGGTATCATTTTTTTTAGGGATATACAATTTGCCATAGTTATCTTTATTCCAAGGATAATGTAACGAAAAGGGGAAGCACGTAATATCAAAATTATTTTTACTTAAACTTTTTAATTCTATTTTTTTTATATTTTGGTTTTCGGTTAAACTATCGGCTTGTATTTTTGTAAGCGAAAAATTATAATCAAACTCGTTACTAATTGAGCCACCTTGAGTTAATTGGTAACGCATTTTAAATGCCGAATCTATTTTATATTTATCGGTTTTAAAATAATAGTTATGTTTTATGGTAGAAGTATCATTTAATTCAATACTATTTACAATTACTAATTTATCTTTAATTTCGAGGCTATCTCCCGCAACGGCTACTATGCGCTGCACAAAATAAGTGGTGGCACTACCAGTATCTTTTATGGGATATTTTAAATATACACAATCATTTACTTTATAACTATTAGCAAATTTTTTAATAAATAAAACATCCGCATAATTGTAAGTGCTTTGCATATCATTAGCATTTACGCTAACAATATCAAATAAAAAAAATTTAGTAATTATAAATAGTGTTAATGCAATTACAGCACTAATAAACCATTTTAGCTGTTTTATAAAATTGAATATGTGTTTTAATTCAGACATTAAATTAATATGTAACACTGATAATTGTATAGTTTACATTTAAAATGTTCAGCGCCTAACTAATACTACCTTATTTCTTCTCTTTTTCTAACTTTAACTTGCGGCGATTATTCCACTTATTAAAGCCCCAAATACCAAGCACACCAATTATAAACGGAATTTTTATAGAGTGTAAATTGCCATCATCAACATAACATAAAAAACGTTCCCATCTAAATTTACCTTCTTTACTATTTTTGGTTAAAGATTTTAATACCGATTTACCACTCACTGGATTATTTTCAGCATACTTCATACTAAACCATACAAAAAATGGCGAACCTACTATATGATCAAACGGTACCAAGCCCCAACTGCGACTATCGGCAGAGTTATGACGGTTATCGCCCATCATAAAATAATAATTTTGTTTAAACGTATAACTTGTAATGGGCTTGCCATCGTACAATACCTGTGCCCCTTGTTTAGTTACTTGATGTAAACCATCATCATACGTATCTAACACTTTTTGATACAAACAAATATTATGAGTATCAATAGGCACAGTTAAACCTTCTTTTGGTATTAATAATGGGCCAAAGTTGTCATTATTCCATGGGTACGAAGGCTTATGAGGAAAAATACGACTATCATAATAATTTTTAGGTTCTACTTTTAACGTTACACTATATACTCCAGCTAATGCTTTTACTTTTTCAACAGTAGCTTGTGGCATGTTTAAATCGTAATAATTTGTATCGTTAGGGCCATTAATTTTGCCTGCTTCTGACACATAAATATCTAATTCATCTAATAAATTATAATTAGATAAAGTGTGTTGCCCATCTTTACCTGTTCCATTTTCGCCAAACAACGCCTCTTTAGTTTTAACAATATAGCGGTGTTGGGCATTCGTAGGCATTTCTTGTTTAATGTTATTTATGTGAACTTCGCCGTTAATTACCGAAAAATTATCGCCTGCTATTGCCACACAGCGTTTTACATAATGTTCGCGCTTATCCACCGGGCGCGCAATAATAGAACCAAAAATATCTTCTTGCGAATTAACATAATCCCAACTTGTTTTGTAGGCTTGGGCATAAGTCATGTTTTTATTTTGTTCCATAGCATACTCCACATTATCTCTAACAATTTGGTAATAACTTTGGTTTTGTTGTTTAAGTGCCACTGTATCGCCATCAGGGTAATTAAAAACAACAATATCATTATTTTTTACTGAGCCAAAACCAGGCAATCGCATATAGGGCAATTTAATCCATTCTAAATACGATTTTTTTGTTTCGCTTAATGGCAAGGTGTGATGGGCAAACGGAAAGGCTAAAGGGGTTTGCGGAATTTTTGGGCCATAAGCAAATTTATTTACGAATAAAAAATCGCCTACCATTAAACTTTTTTCTAACGAAGAGGTAGGAATTGTAAACGCTTCGATAAAATATCCACGAATGATAGAAGCGGCAATTACTGCAAAAACAATTGGGTCAATCCAGTTTTTAATGAGTTTACTGGGTTCAATTTTAAATTTACTTAAGCCTACAAATTTGGCGGTATCATCAAACCCTAATTTTACAAAAAAGATATAGGGCAACAACGAAGCAAAAATTAAATCGCTATTACTAGGTTTATTAAATGCGCGTGCTACATTAAAGCCATATACGCCATACATTAAAATATTTACACCTGGTACCGCCATAATAATGCACCACCACCACGGTTTATTTAAAAGTTTAGAGAGGCAGTAAAAATTATAAAAAGGCACAAAACCTTTCCAACTTTCTATACCTGCTTTTGCAAATAATTTACTTAAGCCAAAAAACGAGGCTAATACTAATGCTAAAAAAATAATGTTTCCCATAAAATTAAAGGTTGAATATACTAAAATATAAAATTTATAAACGCTACAATTTTTATATTATTGCAAGTAGAGTGTTAATATTTGTTAGTTTTTAGTTGAACAGTAACTAAATTAATAAACTATAATTTTGGTTTCCAAGCAATTTCGGTAGCGTTATAGTTGTGTGTAAGCAAACGGCTTAGCATAAATAAATAATCGCTTAGGCGGTTTAAATATTTGTAATGAATTTGATCCACCGTTTCATTTTCGGCTAAACGCAATACGGCGCGTTCGGCTCGGCGGCATACACAACGGGCTATATGGCAATACGAAACATGAATATGGCCACCAGGCAATACAAACGATTTCATTTCGGGAACTACCTCGTTTATTTTATCAATTGCTTTTTCTAAAATGATAATATCTTCTTCAAAAACTGGTGGTAATTGCATTTTATTTTTTACTGGGTCGGCGGCTAAATGCGAGCCAATAGTAAACAGGCGGTCTTGTATATTAATTAATAAATCAATGGTTTCTTTATCGGTAATTACATCTCTAATTAAACCAATATTTGAGTTTAGCTCATCTACAGTACCGTATGCTTCAATACGCATGTGATGCTTTGGCAAGCGTGTACCACCAATTAAAGAGGTTAAACCCTTATCGCCTGTTTTTGTATAAATTTTAAATGCCATTTTGTTAGTAGTAAGTCATTAGAGTTTAGTCGTTCGTCTTAAAACCGTTGGATTATACTAGTTTGTTAAAGTTAATTAATTAAAATGTTAAACTAATATTTACACTTGGTATAATTGGTAACTGATTAATGCGTTTGAAGGTAAACCTATCTACATAAAAAATATTTTGGCGATTATAAATATTTGTTGCGCCACCATTAATTTCTAAGGTAGATTTTGGACTAATAGGGTATTTATATTTTATACCAATATCAAACCGGTGATAATCTGGCAATCTACCGCCGTTAAGGCTTCCGGGTATATATCCTAGATTACCGTTAGCCGATGGAAAGTTATAATTAACATTGCCTTGCGGATTGTATTGGCTTATAAAACCCTGAGTTTGGGTAAAAGGAAAACCTGTGCCATAATTCCAACGGGCGTTAAATTCCCAATTTTTCTTTTTACCAAAACTGTATGATGTAACTAAGTTAATGTTATGCCTTCTATCAAAACTTGGTGGATAATTAGTTAGAGTATTTGTGTTAGTATTGCTTGTCCACCTATCGTTAAAGGTAAGTGAATATACTGCCCAAAAATAAAAACGTTTACGATCGTATTTTAAAACTACATCAAACCCACGCGCACGACCTTGTTCAATTATAAAATCTTTTTTATTTATATCAGGTCTAAAAGCATTGGCATTATCATCGTTAAAAATTTTATCACGATTAACGTTTACAATTGTACCAAAGAATTTTTGATACACCTCCACATTTAACTCAAAGTACTTAGCAATATCTAACTCAAAACCTGCTACAATATGTGTTGCTTTTTGTACCGATGAATTTACGGTTTGCGATTTACCTTTGTAATCAATATAATTTTTAGAAATCCCTTCTTTTTCGGGAGCATTAATAAAGCCATAAAATAAATTTACAATATCTCTATCGCTATTTGCACCCATTAATGTTTGGCTATACAAGCCACCAGCACCTTTAAAGCGTATTTTTTGCGTTACATTTATTTTTAAAGCAATACGTGGTTCGGGCGATGTAACGCCTAACGTGGCATAATACTGTAAACGAAAACTAGGCTCAATAATAATGCGTTTTTTGGCATCAATAAATTTATATTTTACAAAGCCACCCACATCAATTGTTTGGCGATTAATATTAATTTCGGCACCTTCAAAATTTTGAATTTTAAAACTGGTATTCGTTGTTACTCCTTCAAAACCAAAACGTACCTCTTGCCTCCCAATAAATTTTACAAAATTAAATCCGGTGTTTAAACCATTAATACCACTGCTTTTAGAGTCTGTTTCTAACGACGGATTAATAAAATTGATTTTATAGTTAGAGTATGCAATTACACCTTCTATTAATAAATTACTGCCATTTGGTACATATAAAAAATTACTGCCAATACCCGTGTTTTTCCAATTAAATTGGGCTACATTACTGTAGTTTACCTTATCAGTAAAATTAAAACCAAACAAACTAAATTTACTTCCACTGGTGCTATTTATGGCAGTCTTCGCATAAATATCAGTATAATTAAAAGGTAGGCCATTTGCATTTGCGTAAGGGTATAAAATTTTTGATGTTTGTGGTAAATACGAATGTTTTGCCGAAACAATAAACGATGCTGAGGTATTACCGTTTTCGGTTAACTTTACCAAAGGCCCTTCTAGCGTGGTTTTTGCCCCAAATGTAGAGGCACTTACTTTACCCGATATACGTTTTTTATTTCCATCGCGGGTGGTAATATCCATAATAGATGAGGTTCTGCCGCCATACTCAGCACCAAAACCAGCACTATATACATCGGCATTTTTCATAATATCGTTATCAAATACCGAAAATAAACCTATAGAGTGGAATGGATTGTAAACAATTAAACCATCTAACAATACTTTATTTTGTACTGGCAAACCGCCTCTAATATATAATTGCCCGCCTTGGTCGCCAGTAAAAACAACCCCTGGCAATACTTGTAGGTACTGCGCAATATCAGGTTCGCCCACACTGGGTAATTTACTAATTATAATAGGGTCTATTTTTTGAATACCTACTGTTGTATTTTCAATTTTTTCGGTTGAGGTGGTGCTTACTTCCACCTCATCTAACTTAACGCCACCTTTTATAGCAAAAAACTTTTTACTAATTAAATCATTAGCTTTTATGGCAATCGTTTCGCGTATGGTATCAAAATCTAAATTAGTAACTAACAAGGTATATTGCCCTGCGGGGATGCGCGAAATGGTAAAAAAGCCATTTAAATCGGTACTTGCGCCAATGGTAGTTCCTTTAAAAAATACGTTACTAAAAGGCACTGGTTCGCCATTGGCTTTATCGTAAACAAATCCTTTTATAGCGCCACTATTTTGCGAAAAAAATGTGTAAGAAATAAAAAAAAATATAAAAGAAAAAAAGTGCTTCATAAGTATTTTAAATAGTAATAATTGGCAAAAGTAGTAAAAATAACGCTTTATAGCTTAAATAAGGTGGCTTTGCCGAAACCATGTAAGTTTTTGATAAAAAATGTTGAGAAAAAATTTGGTAAAGTAGTTTTTGTGCTATACATTTACTTTAATTCATATTGCTATTAACTATTAAAACTATTTTTATGAAAACATTCTTTACAACACTACTCGTATTAATTGCTGTAAGCATTAATGCTCAATCATACACATGGACAAACTCTAGCGGTGATAATGATTTTGAAAATCCTCTTAACTGGAATCCTACCCCAATATTTGGTTTTCCATCGTTTGGCGAAACTGCTGTTTTTGATGGTTCGGTAAGTAATGGTAATTGTATAATGCCTTTTGCCGAAGATTTTTTAACAATAAACATGATGTCTAATTATACTGGCACCGTAGATGCTTCAGGGGTAGATTTAACGTTAACGAATATGAGTTTACAAGGTGGTACTTTATTATGCCCATCAAACACTTTACACGTTTCTGGTAACTTTTTTAAAGGTGCAGGAGGTAATTTTGTTACAAGTGCAACAAGTGTTTTAGAATATAATTTAACTTCTCCTACTGTTAGAACCATGAATGGCGCATTTAACTTAGCTAACGTTAATATAATTACCACAAATACTGGTAATAGAACTATTAATTTTGCTTCTGGCACAAGTACTTGCACTAATTTAAGCTTGTTAGGAGGCTCAAATGCAATGTCGTATCGTGGTTCAATAAATGTTACCAGTAGCTTAACAATTAATGGTACAGCATCAACAGCCGCGCCAAGTAATACAGGTGTAGTAGTATTTACTGGTGCAGGTAATAAAACTATAGTGGGAACTGCAATAGCAGGTAATAATCCAATTGGCGGTATAACCTTTAATACCGCTGGTACTGTAGCCATGAGTAATAACATTACCGTATCAAGCAAATGGTTAGTTACTAACTTAGGTGGCTTTACACCAGGTACATCTTTAGTAACAATGGCTGGTGGTACTGTAACTTCGGGTGCTGCAGCTACTGCACAAGCAAAGTTTGATAATTTAAGCACTACTACTGGTAGCACTACTGTTTTTACAGCGGGTTCAATTATTAACTTTAATGGTAATTTAACAAATAGTGGTTCAATCACTTCAAACAATGCATTATATAAATTAAACGGTTCAGGTGCACAAGCAATAAGTGGCAATGGTTTATCACTAAATGCAATTGAAGTAAGTAGCACAGGCGCTAAAACAATTAGTACACCTATTAATGTATTAGATTCTGTAAAAATTTCTAGCACTGGTAATTTAATTAGTGGTGGTAATATAACTTTGGTATCTAGTATTGCTTTAAAAGGGCGTATTGCTCAAATAGCTGCAGGCGGTTCGCTTAGCGGAAACATTACCGTTCAAACTGTTGCCCCAGGCGGAACTACAGATTGGGCTGTTTTAGGCGTTAGTGGTGTAAATGGTCAAACCTTATCTAATTGGGATGGGCAAATAGCAATGACTTGTAATGGTTGTACTAATGGCACTACAACGGCAGGTGGTCCTTTTGCATCAGCTACAAGTTGGGACGAAACAGCTTTAGCTGGAGACCCAAATGCCTATATTACAATGAACAATACTGACCCATTAACACCTGGAAAAGGGTTTTGGATATATTTAGGTACTGGCCCTAGCGTTTCTGCCAATATATTTTATAATGTTACAGGTACTGCTGTTACAGGAAATGTAAGTATGCCTTTAACAAATTCAAGCGCTGCAAATGGCGATGGTTATAACTTAGTATCTAACCCTTATCCTTCACCAATATCATGGGGTAAATTATTAAATAGTAACCCTTTAATGGATAATGCTATTTATATTTATAATGCCGATTTAGGTGTTACCACCTCTTATGTAAGCGGTGTTTCAAGTCACGTAAACGGTGCTAATGATGTAATACCTATGGGACAAGGCTTTTATGTAAGAGCACAAGCCGCTACTGCTTTAACAGCTCAAGAATCAAATAAAGTGTCATTTAATACTTCAGCAAATCCATTACTTAAAACAAGCGAAGCGCAAAGTGCAAATGTTTATTTACGTTTAAATGTTGATGGTGGTGGCTTTTCAGATGCAACCGTTGTTCGTTTTCACCCAAGTGCTACAAGTAGTTTTAATAAAGATTTAGATGCTTACAAACTATTTACATCGCCAGGTTACTTAGGTTACCCGGGTGTTTATAGCCAACGCACAACTATTTCTACTAAAGATAATAGTAATGTTGATTATTCAATTAACAGTTTACCTTATGCTACTACACAAAATGCAGTAATACCAGTATTAGTAAAAGTGTATGCTACAGGCCAACATACAATTAGTGCTAGTAGCTTACAAAACTTGCCTCCAAGTGCTTGTGTAACCTTAAGAGATAAATTAACAAATACAACGCACGATTTAAAAGCAAGCCCTTACGTTTGTAACATAGCCGATACAACTGCTAGTGCACGTTTTGAATTAACGGTGTGTGCAAATATTTCGGTAGGTATTAACAACAATACAATTACTAACAGCAACGCTATTTTTATTAATAACGATGCTAACGGTGTATTTGTAAAATTAGATTACGACAAAACTTTAAAAACTAAAATAAGTATTACTAATATTTTAGGTCAAAAAATTGTTGATGATAAAACAATTACTACCGATAAAGAAACCGTTTACTTAAATGTACAACAAAAAAATCAACTGTTATTTATAACTGTAGATAATGGCATTGAAAAAACAACTAAAAAATTAATTTACTAATACTAGTTTGTTTAAATTATTAAACCCGTTTTGGTTAGCCAAAACGGGTTTTTTATTATATTTATATTTATCATTTAAAAAAACATTTACAATGCAACGTCAGTTTATAAAAAAAGAGTACAACATCACCACTTGGCAATTATTAGAGCCTTACTTTATAGATTTAAAAAACCGTACACTTAATTCTCTTACCGAATTAGAATTATTTATAAAAGATTATAACGAGCTAGGTGCCGTTATAAGCGAAAATATGGCCTGGCGTTATATTAAAATGACTTGCGATACTGCCAATGAAGAAATAAGAAACGGTTTCAATGATTTTGTAACAAACATTGAACCTAACATTTCTCCTATCTCAAATAATCTTAATAAAAAATTAGTTAAGAGTCCGGCGAGTAAAGATTTAAATAAGGAAAAATATTCTGTTTACTTGCGCGGTGTAAAAAACAGCATCGAATTATTTCGTGAAGAGAATATCCCTTTGTTTACACAACTTCAACAAAAGGAGCAGCAATTCGGAGAAATTTCAGGGGCGCAAAGTATAGAGCACAATGGAGAGAAAATGACATTGCAAAAGGCGGCTGTGTTTTTAAAAGATTTGAATCGCAGTTTACGCGAGGAGGTATATCATAAAATAAATAATCGTCGTGCGCAGGATGAAGATGCTTTAAATAATTTGTATACTGAATTAATTCAATTGCGAAATAAAGTGGCGGTGAATACAGGTTTTAAAAATTATCGTGATTACAAACACCAAGCTTTAGGCCGTTTTGATTATAGTGTACAGGATTGTTTAAATTTTCATGATGCCGTACAAAAACACGTTGTGCCCTTAGTAACCGAACAAGAAAAGAAACGAAAAGAAAAATTGAAGTTGGACGATTATCGTCCCTGGGATAAAGAAGTGGATGCAGAAGGAAAAGCACCCTTAAAACCATTTGATGGCGCAAGAGATTTGATAAATAAAACAGAAAAGTGTTTTGACAGCATAGATGCTTTTTTTGGAGATTGCATTCGTACCATGGATAAAATGGGACGCTTAGATTTAGATTCTCGCTTGGGAAAATCACCGGGAGGTTATCAATATCCATTATACGAAACCGAGATTCCGTTTATTTTTATGAACGCCGTTGGTTTGCATCGTGATATGGTAACGATGGTGCACGAAGGCGGACATGCCATTCATTCTTTTTTAGATATTCCATTAGAGTTGGTGGATTTTAAATCTCCGCCAAGTGAAGTTGCTGAATTAGCCAGCATGAGTATGGAATTAATCAGTATGGAGCATTGGGATGCGTTTTTTGATAATGCAGAAGATTTAAAACGCGCAAAACGTCAGCAATTAGAAAGTGTATTAGATGCATTGCCTTGGATTGCAGCTGTAGATAAATTTCAGCATTGGGTATATGAAAACCCAAATCATAGTGTTGCTGACCGTTATACAACATGGATGCAATTAATGAAAGATTTTGGAACGGGCGTTGCAAATTACAAAGGACTGGAAGCCAATTTGAACAGAAGATGGCAAGTACAATTACATTTATTTGAAGTGCCATTTTATTATATTGAATATGGCTTTGCGCAATTAGGCGCGATTGCTGTTTGGAGAAATTA
>JAYTRS010000047.1:0-2293 GCA_043746065.1 Bacteroidota bacterium
CTTATGGTGTTGGTTCTTATGATTATGGTAAGAGAATGTTATTTATTTTACAATCGTTTTTTGCGCACTTAAATGTAACAACTGGTGGCGGCGAATATGCTCCATTAAATGCTGTTGAACGCGATATTATGTGGGTATCAATGCCAATGGTAAAAACAGGTTTTGGATTTAACGACCCTGCCAATATGCCAAGCGATGTAAGGATACAAATAAACGTTGCTAAGCCTTACCGTTATGGTTTTTCTGGAGTTGGGGTATTTGCAAGTCAACCTTTAACAAACCAAAACAAATTACAAGCAGTTTCAAATCCATCTATGCTTACTACAAGTATTAAAGCAACGCCTGCAAATAATAATTTTCCACTATATAGCTTTAATACTAGCGATATAGCCACGTTATTACAACAAAGCAGTACTGCTAAAAGTGCTTTAGATTTAATTAAGATTGTTCCTAATCCTTACTACGGTTCATCGTCATACGAAACAAATAGAATTGACAATCGTGTTAGAATTACCAACTTACCTAATAAATGTAGTATAAAAATATTTACGATGAATGGTACATTAGTACGCACCATTAAACGTGATGTAGATGGACAAGAAGATTTATATAATGGTACAACGGGAAGCGGTTCGAACATTAAACAATCTAAACGTATTTCTTACCAAGATTGGGATTTAAAAAACCAAGATAATATAACCGTAGCCAGTGGCTTATATATATTTTATATAGACGCTCCAGGTTTTGGCGAAAAAATAGTAAAATGGTTTGGAGTAATGCGCCCATTAGACGTGCAAAGCTATTAATCTAAAAAAGAAAAAATATTATGATAAAAAATATAAAATATCTTAGTTTATCGGCCGTAATGTTAACCTCTGCCGTTCGTGCTGGTAACCCCGAGCGTGCTGGCCAAGCTGGTGCAGGGCAATTACTTATAAATCCTTATGCTCGTAACACAGGCATGGTAGGAAGTAACTCTGCTAAAGTACGTGGTTTAGAAGCTCAGTTTCTAAACGTTGCAGGTACTGCTTATACTCGTAAAACCGAATTTATTTTTAACCGTAGCAACTGGTTACAAGGCACCAATATTTTTGTAAACAGTTTTGGTTTAACCCAAGGTGTTGGCGAGACGGGTACCATTGGTTTTGGTGTAACTGCCATTAATGCTGGTAAAATTGATATTACTACCGAAGACCAACCCGAAGGTAACTTGGGTACTTATACCCCAACATTTTATAACATAAATTTAAGTTATGCCAAAATGTTTTCGGATAATATTTTTGGAGGTATAAACCTAAAAGTTGTAAACGAGCAAATACCAAACGTAGCGGCACGTGGCGTTGCCATTGATGCAGGTATTCAATACCACACAGGTAAATACGATCAAATACACATTGGTATAGCCATTAAAAACTTAGGTCCTAAAATGAGTTATAAAGGCGATGGTTTAAGCCGTCAAACCAAAGTAAATTATGGTAGTAATTATGAGTTAACTGTAAACAATCGCTCAGGCGCTTTTGAATTACCATCGTTGGTAAATATAGGTTTAAGCTACGACTTTTACTTAACTAAAGATAGCACAGGCTTATCAAAAAAACACCGTTTAACGATGAATAGTACTTACACATCCAATTCATTTACATACGATAACTTTTTATTTGGTGCAGAATACGCTTGGAAAGATATGCTAATGTTTAGAGCGGGTTATATGTACGAAAAAAACATTAATAAATCGTTTGATTTAGGACGTAGAACCGTATTTACAGGTCCTGCTGCTGGCTTAACATTTGAAGTACCTTTTAACGAAAAAAAATCTACCATAGCTTTAGATTATTCGTACCGCTTTACAAACCCATTTGGTGGTACACATACTTTTGGCTTACGTTTAAACCTATAAAAAAATTAGTATCTTTACTTTAAATTTAAGAGTCCCGACAAAATCGGGATTCTTTGTTTTTTAACCCAACACACATTATGGCACAAATTGGATATTATACCGAAGAAAGTTTAACTAAACTGAAAAAAGAATTACATCAATTAAGAACAGTTGAACGTAAAAATGCAACCGCAGCCGTAGCCGAAGCCCGCGACAAAGGTGATTTAAGCGAAAATGCAGAATACGATGCTGCCCGCGAAGCCCAAGTTTTATTAGAAATAAAAATTAAAAAATTAGACGACGTAATAGCAAACGCACGAATTGTAGATGAAACATTACTAGACCTTAGTAAAGTAAGTATCTTAACTACTGTTAAAATTATTAATACAAAAAACAAAGCCGCAATGAAATACACTT
>JAYTRS010000048.1:0-2290 GCA_043746065.1 Bacteroidota bacterium
ACTACAAATGATGAGCAAGGAAATGAACGCATTATTAAATTTTATTTTAAAACAAAAAAATTAAATTATTATGCTAAACCCACTATTAACAGCGATGTATATGTAAACTGTAATAAAGATTTTTTAATAAGTAAAAATAAATTACAAATATTTATTCCCGCAAATACATTGTATTATTCTACGGCTTTAATTTTTGAAAATACCATTGAAAATACAGGTAAATTAATTATTTTACCTAGCGAAGCAAATTTAAAATCAACCTCTATTATTGGCTTTGAAGTACCCAAAAAATATTTAAAAAATAAAACAAAATTAGTTTTAAAAAGTGGTACTTCGGTGCTTAGCCCAATTAATACGAATGATTCGGTTTTTTATAGTGTGCGTAATTTTGGTTGGTTTCAGTTAGACCAAGATACCCTTGCACCAAAACTTAAAACACAGTTACCCGAAAATAAACTAAATGCTTTAAAAAAATCAAAATCAATTGCGTTTATTATGACGGATAATTTAAGTGGAATTTACAAATACAATTTATACGCGAACGATAAATGGGTATTAGGCGAATACGATGCTAAATTAGATGTATTAACTTATAATTTTGATGAAGAAACGCCTTTAGGCCCAATAAATTTTAGGTTAGAAGTAAAGGATAAAGTTGGGAACAATAGTATACTTGATTATAAATTACTTTCACATTGATTATTAAATTAAAAGTATTAAAACCTATTCATGCAATATAAATTCTGAATCACGTAAAATATCAAGTAAATTGTTTAATTCAATAATTTGTTTTTGTGTTAAAGCGCTAAACATTTTTTTAGTGGATTCATCAATATAATCTAAACTTTGTAATAGATCTAAACCTTGTTTAGAAATTAATAAATTTACATTTCTTCTATCATTTGGGCAGGTTTTACGCTCTACAAACCCCTTTAAAACTAATTTATCTACAATGCGGGAGGCATCGCTCATTCTATCCAACATGCGTTCTTTAATTAATTTTAAATTACAAATAGTGGGGTATTGCCCCCTTAAAATACGTAAAACGTTGTATTGTTGTGTAGTAATATCTACATCTTTTAAAAAAGTAGTATAATGGTTATTTAACCAATGTGTTGTATATAATAGGTTTATAGCCAATTTTTGCTGTGGCGATTTAAATTTTTTTTGCTGTATTTCGTCTTCTAACTTCATTATAAAAAAAAGTCCCCACTTTTTTGGTGGGGACTAATATAAAAATAATTCTTAGCTTTTATTTAATTCAATATTCAAATCTAATTTTACTTCTTCGCTTAAAGCAACGCCACCAGCTTCTAATACAGAGTTGTAAGTTAAACCAAAATCTTTACGATTAATAGTACCAGTAACTTTAAAACCGTTTTTCATATTGCCATAAGGATCTTTTACAACTTTAGGTGCACCAATAGCAATTAATTTTACTTTTTTAGTTACGCCATGCATTGTTAAATCGCCTTCTAAAACATAAGCTGTTTTGGTTTTAGCCATCAACTTCATACTTGTACTTTTAAACGTAATTTTTGGATATTTTGCAGCATCAAAAAAATCAGGGCTTTTTAAATGACCATCACGTTTTTCATCTTCTGTGTTAATAGAATTCACATCAGCGCTAAATTCAATTTTTGCATCTGTAAAATCCATTTCGGTTTTTGAATCTACCGTTCCTTCGTAAATTTTAAATTTACCTTCCGTTTCGCTTACCATCATGTGGGTTACCGAAAATCCTAATTTAGAATGCGACGCATCTAATTTCCAATTTGTTTGTGCTGTAGCGCTTAACATTACAAATGCTGACGCTACTGTTAAAAATAATTTTTTCATGTTTGTTTGTTTTTAATATTGAGGTACAAATATATGTTATAACATTTAATGTTGCAACATGTATTTGTTAAATTATTGCAAAATTTATGTTAAAATTGTTTTTTTAACCCAAAACTAACTAGCGTTTGTTTTATTTCGTTTTTAAATAATATAAAAAATATAGCTCCAAAAACTAATAATTGTATAGCATACAGGGTAATGTTATACTCTTTAAATACTAAAAATTGAACCACATTTATAATCACATATATAATTGGAACAATAATTATTTTAAAATAGTTAAATTGGTAGGTAAATACTTTTTTGGTAAAGAGCATACATAAAATAATTTGTAACACTTTAGTAATTAAACCAGCATAAATGGCACCCATTAAACCAAATTGTTTTGCAGCAATAATTGTAATAATAACTTGCACCAAGGCACTAATTCCTAATATTTTAAGTAGTACAT
>JAYTRS010000049.1:0-2290 GCA_043746065.1 Bacteroidota bacterium
TTTTCTCATTTATCATTACTGCCTTATACAGCAAAATCAAGGCAATCAAAACAATTAGAAGATAATTTATTAGCAACTAATTATCCTATTTTATTTGAAGTATTACATACCTGTTATTTATTAAACGACAGCCGGTTTGCAAATCGTAAAAAAATATACCGCCACAGTAATATTGAACACCAGTATTACCATGAATTAGCCAAAGCCGAAACTAATTTTTTTAAAAAACTATTTTTAAAAGTAGAAGCTTTTAAATTAAAACATTTCGAAAAAATAGTCATTAACGCAAATTTAATTTTAGCGGTAAATAAAAAAGATGCCGCTTATTTTTCACAAAAATATACTCCTGTAAAAACAATTTACTTGCCAAGTTTTCATCAAAACAATAGCATTACAATTAAAGAAGGAAAAGGTGACTATTGCCTATATAATGGCAATTTAAGCGTAGCCGAAAATTGCGAAGCTATACTTTGGTTAATACACCATGTGTTTAGTAAAATTACATTTAAGGTAATTATTGCAGGTTTAAACCCACCAAAATTTTTAGTAAAAGAAATTACAAAATGTAAAAACATTGAATTAATTGCAAACCCATCTCAACAAAAAATGGATGAGTTAATTACTAATGCTCAAATTAATGTTTTATATACCAAACAGCCCACTGGATTAAAATTAAAGCTATTAAATGTATTGTACGGTGGCAGATTTGTAATTTGTAATGCAAACATGGTTTCGGGTACTGATTTAATAGGTGATGATACTTTGTTTATTGCCAATATAGCGGAGGAATTTATCAATCAAATAAATACAAATTTTGTTAAAGAGTTTGATACTAAGTTAATGGAAAAGCGTAAAATGCAGTTGAATGTGTTTAATAATGCTAACAACTCTGTGCTTTTAATAGCTGAAATTTTTTAAAATATATGAATTTCAGAGATAATCTAAAAAATTATAATTATTATCAAAAAATATATTTGTTATTTTTTATAGTTTTACCTTTTGTTTTTACTACTGAAATTATTGATCCAATAGTAATACCAAGACAATTTATTCTTACTATTTTCTTGTCAGTTATATGGATACACTTACTCTTTAATAAAAGTATTAAGAATGTAACCGTCTCGTTTTCAAAATTATCGTTTTTGCTTCTTTTTTTATATTTTTTATTGATTCTAGTATGTGTCGCATCAATATTTTATTCTAAAACAATTTCTGAGAGTATATACGTAACATCAAAATACGGAATTATTTTTTTATATTTTATCACTACTTATTTCCTACTCAGACTAGAATTAATAAAAATTAAAGATTTATCTAATGGAGTTATTTTATTTTCTATAATAAGTTGTTTATATGGCATTTATGATATTAGTTTACTAATTATAGATGATATAAATGTTTTAAGTAATTCTATGTCTATAAATTCAACATTTGCAAATAAAAATTTATTTGCATCTGCTTTAATACTTTGTTTATGGGCAATTTTATATAAATTAAGTCATAAAAAGAAACTATTAGTTCTTTATGCAACTTTAACTTTAGTGATAATTTTATTATGGCTTTTACAAAGTAAAATTGCAATAGCTTCAGTTGGTTTAATATTTATTGGTTTAACAATAAGGAATATGAAAATTGATTTTAAAAAATTTAAAAAGGTATTTTATACTGGGGCCTTAATTGCAGTTGTTATATTTACTATTACAAGTTTAAATTTTTCAAAGTTCGAAAACTTATCAAGTTTACATACTTTAGGTACGCGTTATGCTCTTTGGATTAATTCTATTAAAATGTTTATAGAGTATCCTTTTGGCGTGGGTGCTGGTAATTGGCAAATTTATTTCCCTAAATACGGACTCTCTCATTTCGATATAATTGAAGTGCAAAATGGATTAACTACATATCAAAGACCGCATAATGATTTTATTTGGATACTCTGTGAATTAGGAATACAAGGTTTACTTTTATATCTATCATTTTTTACAATTATTATTATTATGCTTATTAGGTGTTTAAATAAATCAAATACACATCTTACATTTCTATTATTATTAACGATTATTTCATATTGTTTAATTGCTTTTTTTGACTTTCCATTAGAAAGAATTGAGCATCAAATTTTACTCTCAAGTATTGTTGTAATTATTATGAATAATTATGATACTATTTCATTAAAAGTTAAACCTTATAGCTTTTTAAAACATCTACCTATTTTTTTTAGTTTTATACTTTTTTCCTTCATAGTTTCATACTATCGTTTTAAAGGCGAATATTATACAAGGCAATTTATTTC
>JAYTRS010000050.1:0-2286 GCA_043746065.1 Bacteroidota bacterium
TTCTTTTGTTGTGGTGTTTGTTTTTTCTTTTGTCCAGATTTGGTATAGTTTAGGAAAAATAACGGCAGAAAGGCTATTTTGTAAAAACTCAATACCAAAAAAACATTTTAATACTAAATCATAGGCGTTTAAATCGGCATTGGCAATGTATGATTGTAAAATATACCTATCTATTTGCCCTAATACCCACCAGCAAATAACATAAAATACATAAGGCGTACAAAACTGAACTAAATCTTTTATAAATGTTTTTTCAAAAATAAAATTACCTTGTTTTATAAATATATAATGGGCTAATAAAAAAATAATTACGCCCGAAAGTAAGCGCCCATATATAGGGCCAATAATAGTGTTAGGAAAAGCATACATACCTGCTACCGAAATAACTATGGTGGCTATAAAATTTATAAAATTTACAATTAAAAAAAGTTTAGCTTTTTTTAAATAAATCAAACCAATAGTACTTGCTTTAAAATACGAGTTAAAAAAAGCCGTTAGTACTGAGTAAAAGCCGTAAGGCCAAAACTGCATTTGTAAATCAGTACGGTATATTTTTCCAAATAAATAATTGCCAAATAAAGCTGTAAATAAAAGCAGTACAAAGCCTATTACTAATAATAAAATAGAAATAGTGCCAATAAAATTTTTTTGCTTTTGGGGTTCTTCATGTAGTTGTGTGTATTTAATGCCAAAATACGATTCGATAGAAAACGAAAATAGTATTTGAAACAACAACGATATACTAATGTAAAAAGCAACTTGCGTGTAATTTACATCGCTTAAATAATTGGTATAAAAAGGAAGTAAAATAATACTTGCCACCATTGGCAAAGCACCACCCAAAGTAAAAATTAGCGATGATTTTAAAAACGATTTACTAATCACAGCGTTTATTATCTCTTTTTAATCTGTTCAATTTCTACTTTTAAACTGCGGAGCATATTCATTATACTTCCTAAGTTCAGTTCTTCATCGTTGTATTGGTTCATATTAATACAACAAGTGTATTCCCAAAGTTCTAACACATCTTCGTTTTTAACTTTGTAGGGTTTGTATAATTTATTATCGCTATGTAATTCTAATTCTCTTTTAGTAGCATTCATAATACGTTTGTAAGATAAGCCATCTTCTTTAGTAACTACCACGTAGGTTTTACCCAGTTTCATATCTTCAAAACGCTCTAAATATTTACCTATAATAAAGCTACCTTCTTTTATGGGTGGCATACTATCGCCTTTTATTGGAAAAGCCCTATGTTTACCAGTAGGTAAAAAGGGTAGTTTCATTTTTGGTAAACGCTCAATATATTCAGGGTCAGAGTAGCCACGTAAATAACCAGCGTGCGCTTTAAGTGGTATAAGTTCTACCATATCATTTCCATCTTGGTCTAAAAGTATTGGAAACAGAATACGGTTTTTACCCACTTTCATTAAGCCATCTAAATTTGTTTTGGTTAAATCGCCACGTATTAGAGCATCAACAGCTATATGGAAATATTCTGATAGCCTAATTAATAAATCAATAGGGGGTTCGTTACGAGCCTCTTCGTATCCGCCAATGCGCGAACGGGTTACTTTTAAATCGTCGGCTAACTGTTCTTGCGACAAGCCTTTTAGCTGACGTAAAAATCTAATATTTGATGATATTTTGCTCATTACTATAATTTATAGTTTAAAATTACTATTAATTATAGTTTATTGCAAATTTATTTTTAAGAACAATTATTTTAAGCAGTATTTAACATAGTTTTACAAAAATTAATAAAATACTATATTCATTAATTATTTTTTGTTGTTTAAATTAATTTGTACAACCAAAATAGCCTATAAGCCATAGTGAAGAGGAAATAGCAACGATAGAACACACAGTTCCCCCCCCTCTTGAGGGGGGTAGGGGGGAGGAAATTTAAGATTAGTCATTTCCTCCCCCGCCCTCTGGACAACCCCTCAAAGAGGGGGATATACTAAACGCATAAAAAATGGAAGCAAAAAATAATAATTATAACTACTACAATAAAAACCTGCAAACTTTTGCTAGCCAAAATCGAAAGCAAATGACAAAAGCAAAAGCTTGTTTATGTAAATACGCATTGCGAGCCAAACAAATGGGTTATACATTTAATAGACAACGCCCTGTTTTAAATTCTATAGCCGATTTTATGAGCAAAGAATTAAAGCTGATTATTGAAGTTGATAGATACACGCATACCATAGATGATGTAATTAAAAATGATAGGATCAGGCAAAATAATTTAGAAGAAGTAGGCTTTAAAGTAATACGTTTTAA
>JAYTRS010000051.1:0-7242 GCA_043746065.1 Bacteroidota bacterium
ACCAAAAAAGTGCATAGGGCGTTTACCAAATTTAGATAAAAACGTAATGGTTAATAAATCTAAAAAGCCATTTATAAACCTATTCCAGCCAAATTTGCTTACACCATATTTACGTGCTTGATGTTTTACAACTTTTTCGCCAATGTTACCAAAGCCAGCCGCCTTTGCCATTACAGGTATAAAACGGTGCATTTCGCCATACACTTCAATACTTTTTACAACCTTATTTTTATATGCTTTTAAGCCGCAATTCATATCGTGTAGCTTAATACCACTAATTTTTCGGTTTATATAATTATATAATTTGCTGGGTAGGTTTTTGGTAAAAGCATTATCAAAACGTTTTTGTTTCCAACCGCTTACTAAATCAAAATTGCCTTCATTAATCATTTTGTAAAGCTCGGGTATTTCGTCGGGGCTATCTTGCAAATCAGCATCCATAGTAATAACCACATTGCCTTTGGCGGCTTCAAAACCTAAATGTAAGGCTGGCGATTTACCATAATTACGTCTAAATTTAATAGCTTTTACTTGTTTATTTTTTTGCGAAAGTTGCTGTATTACCTGCCACGATTGATCTTTACTACCATCATCAATAAAAATTAGTTCGTAACTAAAATTATTATCGGCCATTACGCGCACAATCCAATCGTGCAATTCAGGCAACGATTCTTCTTCATTATATAAGGGAATTACTATTGATATATCCATATTTTTAATGGAAAATGGAAGATGGAAGATGGAAGAGGGGTGATTTATACTATTTACATTTTCCCTTTAACATTTTACATTTTACATTTTCTTTTTTTACATTATTGTTGCACAAATTTTGCATTTTTTTATGGATTTATAAAATAATTGTTACTTTTGTAGCGGGTAAGTCTTTCACGACCAGCTCCTACTGAATCCCCCAGGTTGGGAACGAAGCAAGGGTAGGCGGTTGAGCGGTGCGATGAAAGTAGCTTACCCTTTTTTTGTGCCTATAATTTTGATATGTTATCAACTATTTAAATTCATTCACTCAGTCAAAAGGCAGTTTCGCTCATTTTATTATAAATTTCACATTTATTTTTTAACATTTATTAATAAAAAACTATATTTGCAAATAATCATTTAAAACCTTAGCCCATAGAATAGACCTTTACTAGCCATTTTAAGTTTAACAAAGCAAGTAAAAATATGTCTATTCAATTATTAAATGATAATGAGTTAGTACAACTCTATATGGGCGGAAACGAAAATTCCCTTTCTGTTTTATTAAATCGTCACAAGCGTAAAATATTTACAAGCATAGTAATTGTTGTAAAAAATAATGCCTTGGCCGAAGATATTTTTCAAGATACTTTTTTTAAAGTAATACAAACCCTAAAACGTGGGCAGTATAACGAACAAGGTAAATTTGTAGCTTGGGTAATGCGCATTGCTCGTAATATTATAATTGACCATTTTAGAAACCTAAAGCGTATGCCACCCATGCCCGTTTACACAAATAGCGATGGCGAAGAAGTAAGCATATTTAATAATTTAACAGATGATGGCGATAAAACAAAAGTAAGTGCCGAGTACATAAAGTTTAAAAAAAGCATAAGAGGCTTAATAAATGAGTTAGACGAAGAGCAGCGCGAAATAGTATTGCTACGCACTTATTATGATATGAGTTTTAAAGAAATTGCAGAATTTAGAAACCTATCGATAAACACAGCCTTGGGCCGCTTTAGGTACGCCCTTTTTAATCTTAAAAAAATGATTGAAGAACGTAATTTAGAAGTATCGTTAAGGTAATGTATTTACTTTTGTAATTATTTTATCTGTAAATTTGTACTATGATTTTATCTTCAATTAATCAAACACCACAAATACTTTTAAATTCAAATTACCCTTCTCATTTAAAAGCCATTGCACAAAAAGTTTTTAATAAGCAACGCATAACTTTTAACGAAGGCGTTACCTTGTATAAAGAAGCCGAACTGGCATTTTTAGGCACATTAGCCAATTATATTCGCTTTCAAAAAAATGGTAATAATGTTTATTTTAACCACAACTTTCATGTAGAGCCTACAAATATTTGTGTGTACACCTGTTCGTTTTGCTCTTACTCTCGCTTAATAAAACACCGCGAACAGGGTTGGGAATTAAGCGTTGAACAAATTTTAGACATTATAAAAAAGTACGATGACCAAGCTGTTACCGAGGTACACATTACCGGTGGCGTTGTACCCAAACAAGATTTAGCTTTTTACATAGAATTATTTCAAAAAATAAAACTTCACCGCCCTAATTTGCATATTAAAGCGTTAACACCTGTTGAGTTTCATTACATTTTTAAAAAAGCAAAACTAAGCTATGAAGAAGGCTTAAAATTGATGAAAGACGCCGGCTTAGATAGTTTGCCAGGGGGCGGTGCCGAAATTTTTGATAAAGAAATTAGAGATAAAATTGCGGGTGGCAAATGCAGTACCGAAGAGTGGCTTAGCATACATCAAATATGGCACCAAATGGGCAATTATAGTAATGCCACCATACTTTATGGGCATATAGAAAGCTTTGAACACCGTATAGATCACATGGATAAGCTACGTAATTTACAAGACTTAACCAATGGCTTTAATGCCTTTATCCCCCTAAAATTTAGAAACAAAGAAAACGAAATGGCGCATGTGCCCGAAGTAAGCGTTATTGAAGATTTACGCAACTATGCCATTTCGCGTATTTATTTAGATAATTTTAATCATATAAAAGCCTATTGGGCAATGATTGGTAGAGATACCGCCCAACTATCATTAAATTTTGGCACCGATGATTTAGATGGCACCATTGACGATACCACCAAAATATACAGTATGGCTGGTAGCGAGGAACAGCACCCAAAATTAAGTACCGAGCAGTTAGTTCAACTTATTAAAGCCGTTGGCAAAACCCCCGTTCAGCGCGATACGCTTTACAACGTGGTAAAAACGTATTAACTATAGTTTTATTTTTTTAGGATATAACTTTAAAACTATTTCTTTTATACAGGTTACGTTTAACGGAAACTCTAAAATAATATGCAGTATTGCTAAAAAAAACAATACTAAATAAGCCGTTTCGTAATCGTACCAAAATAAAAATACTAAGCTTAGCCAAATTAAAAATAGTAAAACAAACTTTGTTTTCGAAATATTTTTATGCCAACCTATTACCTGTGTTTTAGAAAACCAATTTAAGTAATGGTATGTGTAACAAAAAGCAATAAATATTTGAATTTTAATACCCAATACCGATAATTGAAACGTATTGCCATTTTGCAAACCATTAAATGTTTGGGTAATATATTGTATAAATCTAAAATTACGTGCCGTTGATATAACTTCGTTAGACTCTACCAAAACATAGTTAGCCAAATTTATTGGAAACAAATAAATAACCAAAGGGCAAAGTAATAATAAAATTACACCCACAAAACCAGCAGTATTTTTAGAATTTAAAGCCCCCATAAGCATAAACAACAACGTAAAAACATACACGTGAACAATAGTGGGCAAAAAAATACCTACCAGCACATACGAAAACAAAATATATTTAGTTACCAATTTAGCAACCACCACACTTACAATTAAAAAAAGTAAAATGTGTTGCCACTTTTTTAAATAAATTAAACCTATTGCAAAAAATAAGGCAGTTAGTAAAAATACATCGGTTAAGCCATTAATTAAAATAGCAAAATTTTTAAATACCGTTTGTTTATTAAGCGTTGCAAATATTGGTAAATTTAATATTACAGGTATAGAAGTTAAGGCAGCTAAAAAAACAAATAACCACACCCATTTGCGCTCTTTTACAAAATAGTTTTTTTGTTTTAACCAATTTATTTCAGTTAAATAATGTATTGGCCCCAATACTGCGTAGGAAAATAAAAAAAGTGCAAAAGGTAACTTAAATGCAAGTAAAAGCGATAAAGCTATTAACCCAATATTTAAATTATCAATTGTTTTTGTTTTCATTTTAAGTTATAAAATTTTGTAATAAACCAAATGTACAGTAATTTTATTTTTAACTATTAAATAACTTCTTTAATGGGCTTGTTCGTTTTCAATAAACTATTGTTAATAAAAACACATTTTATAAACTAAAATAGCTAAAAAATTGTTGGTTTTAGTTAAAAAAGCCCTACATTTGCACCCGAATTAAAAAACTTAGTACACTCTATTTTTTAAAATGACTGGTAAATCCAATACACGTAGCAAAATTTCGGGCATTTGCTTATTAATAATGTCTATATTTTTATTGTCTTCAACTTCTTTAAATGCAAACAATCAACCGCAAGAAGAAAGCCATCATGAAGAAGTTAGTACAGCAACCCTTTCAGTAACTGAAAATGACCATAATGCAGATAAACCTGTAGATATTGCTGCGATTGCTTTTGAGCACATTTTAGATTCTCATTCGTGGCACTTTTGGGGCGAAGGACATGATGCCGTAGCAATGCCTTTACCTATCATTATTTATTCTAGCACCAATGGCTTAAGAATATTTTCGTCAGCTAAGTTTGAACATGGTCATGCATCTTACGAAAACTATAATTTAGTAGATGAAAAAATTGTGTCAAGCGATCCAAACGAAAGCGTTTACGACTTTTCAATTACCAAAAACGTTGCTCAGTTATTACTTTCGGCAATAGTATTATTAATGTTGTTTATATCAATGGCTAATGCCTATAAAAAACAAGGTGTAACATCAGCTCCAAAAGGTAAACAATCGTTTTTAGAGCCTTTAGTAGTTTTTGTTCGCGATGATTTAGCTAAAAACAACATTGGCTCAACATCTGATAAATACGTTCCTTATTTACTAACCGTGTTTTTTATGATTTTAATTAACAACGTGTTTGGTTTAATACCAATTAGTGCAAATTTAACGGGTAATATTGCCTTTACCTTAGTATTATCTGTAGTTACATTTATAGTTACTAATATTAATGGTAACAAACATTACTGGAGTCACATATTTTTACCCCACGCTCCAAAAGCTATTTGGCCTATTTTAATCCCTATTGAGGTATTTGGTATTTTAACAAAACCCTTTGCCTTAATGATTCGTTTATTTGCAAACATTACTGCTGGTCATATTATTATTATATCATTAGTAGGTTTAATATTTATTTTTAAAAGTATTTATATTGCTCCTGTTGCCGTGGCTTTTTCTTTATTTATTGATATTTTAGAAGTGTTAGTAGCCTTTTTACAAGCTTATATTTTTACCATGCTTACTGCTTTATTTATTGGTTCGGCGGTGGCCGACCCTAACGAAGATGGCGCGCATACAAGCGATGACGATAAAGTAACAGCGGGGCATTAATATTACTACGGACTGTAAACGTATAAAACAAACAGAAAATTAAAACAATTAATAACAAACAAAAAACAAAACAAAATGGGTGGAAGTATCGCAGCAATCGGAGCAGGTTTAGCCGTAATAGGCGCTGGTATCGGTGTAGGACAAATTGGTGGGCATGCAATGGATGCCATTGCTCGTCAACCTGAAGCATCAGGAAAAATTACAACAACAATGCTTATTGCAGCAGCCTTAGTTGAAGGTGTGGCTTTATTTGGCGTTGTAGTTGCATTAATTTGCAAGTAATTTTAAACGAGTTTAACCAATGCTATTACGGTTGGTAATAGCATTGGTTTAAATTAATTGTGAAACTGTTAAGCTGAGCGTAGTTGAAGCTTGTTATTAAAAGAGTTAAAATGTCGAACTCATCTTTCGACTCCGCTCAAGATGACAAAGCCTTTATAACACTAAACTCAGTTAAACCGAAACAAAAATTTAAAAACAAACAAAAAACTATTAAAAACAATATAAAATGAGTTTATTTATTTTAGCAAGTTTAATTGACCCAGCCATTGGTTTAATATTTTGGACAACTATTACCTTTTTACTACTTTTAGTATTACTAGGTAAATTTGCTTGGAAACCTATTTTAACGGCCATAAAAACCCGCGAAAAAGGGATTGAAGATGCCCTTTCAAGCGCGCAAAGTGCTTTAAATGATATGCGCGAATTAAAATCGAGCAACGAAAAAATTTTAAACGAAGCCCGTGCTGAGCGTGATAACATGCTTAAAGAAGCCCGCGACATTAAAGAAGGCATTTTAGCAGAAGCTAAAACAAAAGCTACCGCAGAAGCCGAGCGTATTATGAAAACAGCTCGTGAGCAAATTAATAACGAAAAAAATGCAGCTATCTCCGATTTAAAAAATCAAGTAGCTAAACTTAGTATTGATATTGCCGAAAAAATATTAAAGTCTGATTTATCAAGCGACGAAAAGCAAAAAGCTTTAGTAAGTAACCTAATGAAAGACGTAAACTTAAACTAACATAAACCAAAAATGAGTGTTGCTTCAAGATATGCTAAATCGTTAATCGACCTTTCTGTTGAAAAAAATCAACTTGAAGCCGTTAGAAACGATATGCAACTAATTGCAAAAGTTTGTTTACATAACACAGACTTTACTACCCTATTAGATAGTCCCATTGTTAAAACAGACAAAAAACAAGCTATTTTTAAATCTATTTTTGATGAGAAAGTAACGCCAATCACCTTATCATTTTTAAACTTAATTGCTCTTAAGCGTCGTGAAAGTAATCTTAATGCCATTGCTAAAGAGTTTGACGAGCAATACAAACAACGTTTAAATATTACCTCTGCCACCGTTACATCAGCAGTGGCCTTAGATGAGAAATTAAAAGGTGATATTTTAAATTTAGTAAAGCAAACAACTACTGGCAGTGTTGAATTAATACAAAAAGTAGATGCAACATTAATTGGTGGTTTTGTATTAACCATTAACGATAGACAAATAGACCAAAGTGTAAAACGTAAATTAAACGATTTAAGAAAAAACTTTTCGAGTAGCGAAAATTTAATAAGTATAAATTAAGTAAGTATATAAAGTTTAGCTATTAAACACTAATAACTAAACGCTAAAAACTAAATAGTATGGCAGAAATAAACCCCGCAGAAGTATCTGCAATTTTAAGGCAACAACTTTCAGGTTTTAAATCTGAAGCCGAATTAGAAGAAGTAGGAACCGTATTACAAGTAGGTGATGGTATTGCCCGCATTTATGGTTTATCTAAAGTTCAATCGGGCGAGTTAATTGAGTTTGAAACAGGCTTAAAAGCAATTGTATTAAACTTAGAAGAAGACAATATTGGTGCCGTATTATTAGGTAGCAGCGAGGGTATTCGCGAAGGTAGTTCGTGT
>JAYTRS010000052.1:0-7196 GCA_043746065.1 Bacteroidota bacterium
CAATCATATCAAAACGCATGGGTATTAAACCTTTTATATTTTTTCGTTCGGTTAGGGTTGATTTTATGACTAATTGCGCTACGGTAGTGTAATTTAACATGTTTATAGTGTAACATACTTTATCTTTTACTAATTCTTCACCATTTAATTCGCCATGTATCATTTCAATAATAGAATCGAATGCACCAGACGAGCCTATTAATTGCGTGGTAGGAAATAATGTAATGGCTTTAAACAATGGTTGTAATTGTTGTGTTAAGTATAAATTAATGGTATTAATTTGTGCTTGGGTAATAGGGTTTGAAATTGTAAACATATTTAAAAGCCTAGCAGCACCTAATAAAAAACTTTGTTTCCAAAAAATTTGCTGACCATTGGCTAAAATAAATTCGGTGCTACCACCACCAATATCCATAATTAGTGCGGTGTTACTATTTAGTTTGCTTGCTTCTTTATTACCTAAATAAATTAATTCGGCCTCGCGATTACCATCAATAATATTAATATCAATGTTAAAATTATGTTTAACGGTAGTTATAAATTCTTCCCCATTTTTAGCATCTCTAATAGCCGAAGTAGCATAGGCTAATGTTTTTTGTACACTATAATGTATTAAATGTGTTTTAAATTGGGCCAAGGCAGCAATGCCTCTGTTAAACGAAACAGGAGCAATATAACCTTGGTTAATAGTTTCTTCGCCCAATTTAACAGCCACTCGAGTATTAAAAATTTTGCTATACTGTAGCCCATTAATTTTTACAATTAATAAATTAAACGTATTTGTGCCACAATCTATAATTGCTAAAATCATAAAACCTAAAAATAGTAAAAAATTACACCAACGGTTTTGCTTTTGTAATAATTATTTAGTAATTTTATTAAACTAACTACTAAACAAACCTTTAAATGAAAAAAATTTTATCCTTAATTGCATTTGTAAGTGTATGCAATATTTCTAAGAGCCAAACGGTTTATAAGCACCAAGTAGATGGTGAAATATATGTAAAGTTTGCACCTGCTGCATTAAAAAGTGTATCAAAAGATAATCCAAATAATATTCAAATTACAAAATTAACTAATGTTAGTAATGTATTATTTAAATACGGTGCTACAAAGGCCTACAAACCTTTTTATCAAGCAGATGATGATGCAAAATTACCCTACATATTAAAGGTAGAATTTTCGCAAATTAATCAAGTAGAAGATTTAATACGTGAATTAAAAATGATACCAGGCGTAGAGTATGCCGAAAAAGTAAGTTTAAATAAAACCTGTGTTACCCCCAACGACCCAACATTTGGAGTTCACCTTACGCAAATTAACGCACAAAATGCTTGGGCTATTTCTACCGGAAGCGCAAATATTACAGTTGCTGTAGTTGATAACGCTGAAGATCGTTCTCACCCAGACTTAGCTGCTAATATTTGGACTAATCCTGGCGAAATTGCTGGTAATTTAATTGACGATGATGGAAATGGTTATGTAGATGATGTAAACGGCTATGATGTGGCCGATAATGATAATAATACCATTCCTTCAAACAATGCCATGAGTCATGGAACGCACGTTAGTGGTATTGCTGCTGGCGTTACAAATAATAGCACAGGTATGGCTTCTATTAGTTGGAATATAAAACTTATACCCGTAAAAGCTCAAAATAATACAGGAAGTACTACAGGTATTTCGGCAGGATATCAAGGCATTGTTTATGCTGCAAAAGTAAAAGCGCGAATTATTTCTTGTTCGTGGGGTGGGGTAAGTACTGCTGCTGCTGCTGAGCAATCGGTTATTGATTATGCTTGGGGCAAAGGTTGTATTATATTTTGTGCTGCAGGTAACGATGGTGGAACCGCTAACGAAACGGTATTACATTATCCAGCTGCATACAATAACGTATATTGCGTTGCTTCAGTAGCTACTAATAATGTAAAATCGAGCTTTTCATGTCGTGGTCCTTGGGTAGATATTTGCGCACCGGGTGAGAATATCTATAGCACTTATCCTGCAAATACGTATAATTCTATTTCAGGTACATCAATGGCCACACCTTTGGTAGCAGGTATGGCAGGTTTAATGTTATCTAAAACACCGTTTATGACGCAAACCGATGTTTTAAATTGTATTTCATCATCGGCGGCTAATGTATATTCTATAGCTGCAAATAGTGCTTATACACCAAGTTTACAGTTAGGTGCTGGCAGAATTGAGGCATTTCAAGCTATGAATTGTGCTGCAAGTTTTTCAAGTACTCCGGTAATTTCTAATTTCTTTACCTTACTTCAAAATACTTGTCCGAGTACACCTATTTCGTTTTACGACAGTTCGTTATATATTCCTACAGCTTGGAGTTGGACATTTCAAGCTGGAATTCCTGCAACTTCTACTTCTTCCAACCCATCCGTACAATGGGCTGCACCAGGTACTTACTCTGTGGCTTTACAAGCAACCAACGTAAATGGTGGAAATACAAAAACAAAATTAGCCTACATTACCGTTGCCGGACCTATTGCTTTACCTTTGGTAGAAGGCTTTCAGGGCGCTGCATTTGTACCAGTAAATTGGTCGCAATATAATATAGGAAACGATAATGTACTCTGGACCAAAGGAGTAGGGTATGGTGGCTTTGGTACCAGTACCCTAAGCGCTTTGTTTGATAATTATAATTTAGATGCAGCTGGTGATAGAGATGAAATTAGAACGCCAAAGTATATTTTTTCGAGCATTGCAAGTGCAACATTAGGTTTTGATGTGGCTTATAAAGAATTTGATAATCAATACTCCGATACATTAGAAGTAAAACTATCTACTAATTGTGGTGCTTCTTGGACAAGTATTTACAGCAAAGGAGGTTCTGTTTTATCAACATCGGCAGGTACTTTACAAGCAAATACATTTACCCCAACTCCTGCAGCTTGGCGCACCGAAACAGTAAACATTAGCGCACTAACAAGTGGGCAAAGTAATGTAATGATTAGTTTTGTAAACCATGGGCATTACGGCCAAGCTTTATATTTAGATAATGTAAATATTGCTACCACTGCAATTACTAGCCCAACAGCCAATTTTAGTGTACAAAACCCTGTTTGTAGTGGAGCTGTTACAACTTTAACAAACAATAGCGTTGGCGCTACAAGTTATAATTGGAGTATGGTTGGAGGAACGCCTGCTACATCAACAGCCACTAACCCTACTGTTAGCTATGCTGCTGCGGGTAATTATAGTATTACATTAACAGCAATAAATGGCACATTAACTTCTGTTTTAACAAAAACATTAACCGTTACAGCTACTCCTACCGTGGCAGTAAATTCGCCCACAATATGTTCGGGCAATAGTGTAATATTAACAGCCAGTGGTGCTACCACGTATAGTTGGAACACAAGCGCCACTACAAATACAATTTTAGTATCGCCATTAACTACCACAAACTATACTGTTACAGGTACTAACGGTACTTGCGTAAACACTAAAACTACTAATGTTACAGTAAATGCAACACCAACTGTAGCAGCAAGTAACCAAACAATATGTGCAGGTGGTACTGCAACTATTACAGCCAGTGGTGCTACCACTTATAGCTGGAATACAGGCTCAACAGCCAACCCATTAATTGTTAGCCCTGCAGTAACTACAAATTATACCGTTACAGGTACAAGTTTAGGTTGTACAAATACAAAAACAGTAAGTGTAACAATTGGTACAGCCTTAACAATACTTATTAGTCCTGCTAGCCCATCAATTTGTGCGGGTGGTAGTACTACCGTTACAGCAAGTGGTGCAACTACTTATACTTGGAGTACAGGTTCTAACGCTACATCAGTTGTTTTTACACCAAGTGCAACTACTGGTTACGCTATAGCTGGTAGCGTTGGTACGTGTTCGGGTTCAACCATGTTTTCGGTAATAGTAAATGCTAATCCTGTAGCAACTACATTTAGTACTACTAATGTATCGTGTTTTGGTGGAAGTAATGGTAGCGCTTTTGCAAATGCAAGTAGTGGCACCCCAGCTTATACTTATTCATGGTCTCCAAGTGGGCAAACCACACCAACATTAAGCGGTGTTAGTGCTGGTAATTACACTTGTTTGGTAACAGATAGCAAAGGTTGTAAAGCAAATACTACTGCAAATATTACACAACCTAGCGCTTTAGCTATTAGCTCATCATCAACCATAAATACAAGTTGTGGGGTGTGTAATGGCTCATCAATATATAATATTAGTGGTGGTACTCCAGCTTATACTTATTCGTGGAGCAATGGTGCAACAACCAATAGCGTTGTGGGTTTATGTGCAGGAACTTATACACTTGTTGTAACAGATACTAAGTTATGCCAATTAACCAATACCGTTGCTGTTGCAACAAGTAGTTCGTTAACAGCTACAGCAAGTGCTACAAACGCTAGTTGCGGTAGTTGTAATGACGGTGTAGCAACAGTAATTGTAGGTGGTGGCACTGGTCCTTATACTTACACTTGGACACCAAGTGGTGGTAATGCCGCAACGGCTTTAGGCTTAGCGCCAGCTTGTTATACAGTAAGTATAAACGATGCAAGCGGTTGTGCGGTAAATACAACAACCTGTGTAAGTTTTGCTACAGGTATTAGTAACACACTATATACTACTAATGATTTATTAATTTACCCTAACCCTGCAAAAACGAATGTAACAGTACAATTTTTAGGTACCCAATTTAATTATACCATTTATAATAATTTAGGGCAATTAATAGATAGTAAAGAACATAACTTAAGTGTGGCTAACATAAACTTAAATAATTACGCTAAAGGTGTTTATTTGATTGCTATTGAAATTGGCAAACAAACCCTACACAAAAAATTAATTGTAGAGTAATACTTTGTTTAATTTAAAAAGCCCTCAAAAAAATATTTTTTTGAGAGCTTTTTATTTTCTGTTTTTTTTATTTTTTATATGACTGTTATTGATTATTTTGCATAGCTAAAATGATATTTAAAAATAAACAGTTTATATTTATTATACTTACAATTTGTGTCAGTTTGGCTTTAATAATGCCAAGCATAGTGCAACAAGGTATGTTTATGGATGGTATACAATATGCAATTGTATCAAAAAACTTAGCTATTGGTAAAGGTACATTTTGGTTACCTTTTTTATGTGATTCGTGGAACAGACATGGGGTAAATTATTTTTTAGAACATCCACCTTTAGTTTATTTTTTACAATCGTATTTTTTTAAATTTTTTGGAGATGCTTATTACACCGAAAAAATATATAGTGTTTTTACATTTATTGTATGTGCCATACTAATAAATAAAATATGGTTGCATTTGTTTAAAAATGAACCAGAATTAATAAAATATAGTTGGTTACCTATTTTAATATGGCTAATAATACCATCGGTTCATTGGGCTTTTGTAAATAATATGCACGAAAATACAGTAAGTGTTTTTGTTTTAGGTAGTATTTTATTTTCATTAAAAGCAATTAATAATTTTAAACTGTATGATATTATTATTTCTGGTATTTTAATTTTTTGTGCTACCCTTTGTAAGGGATTACCAGGGCTGTATCCATTATTATTTTTTGTTATTTATGCTTTTTGTTATAAAAACACAAGTATTAAACGTGTAATAACTTATACTTTTATACTTATAGCAACTCTAATTTTAATATACACAATTATTATATTACTAAATAACGAGGCATTGTTTAGCTTAAAATTTTATATACAAAATAGGCTTTTTGATAGATTAACAAACGATCATTTAGTAGAGTATAGATTTTCAATTATTTTTTGGTTGTTTACTGACTTATTAGTACCATTTATTTTAGTAATATTATTACTGTTTATTTTTAAACTAAAAATATTTTTAAATTCAGAGACTATTACTTATAAAAATGATATTTTGTTTTTTGTTTTATTAGGTTTAGCAGGTGTTATTCCATTAGCGTTTACGCATGTGCAGCGCGCAGTATATTTTGTGCCAGCTTTACCCTTATTTGCCATTGCTATAAGTTTGTTTTTAGTAAATGGCATTAATAATTTAATAAATAAAATAAATATTAATAGTAAGTTATACATATACAGCAATTATTTTATTTGTATTTTATGTATAGGTTTAATAACTTATAATATTTTTTTGGTTGGAAAAATAGAACGAGATGGAGTTGAAATTAATGAAGCAAATTTAATAAGTAAAGTTGTTTTAAGCGATGTCACGTTAATAGTTGAACCAGAAACATACACTAATTGGGCGCTTCAGTTTTATTTATTACGTAACCATAATATTACCATAAATTGTAATAATGGGAGTTCAAATTATTTTCTTTATAAAAAGAATAGTTTGTTTGATAGTACTATTAAAGTTTCAAAATTAAATTTAAACTCTACAATTTATAGTTTGTATAAAAAAAGTAATTAATTTGTTAGTGTGTACTTAATTTTTTTACCGTAGGCTGTAACTTCTATAAAAAGAGTTTGATTTTTAAATTCGCTATAACTAACAGTAGCCTCTCCATAAACTAAGTTTTCTTTTTTTAACTCAACTTGTTTTTGGTCGATTATTTTAAATGAAGCATCGGCAGGAATTTCTTTTCCCAAAACAACCAACTGAAAGCTGTTATTTGGTAATTTTATTAATGAAACCGTAATGCCTTCATTTTTATGAATAGATTTTTTACCATAAATAAATTTATTTTTAGACTTTAATTTAGAGGTATTTAAATCGTATTTTGTTTCTGATAATTTACTTACTTCAATAGGTATTAGTTGTTTCTTTAAATCGTTTTTTTTATTTACCCAAACTCTAATATAATCAATATCAAATCCTCCCGAATTTGAGGTAGTATCGCTCGGGCCTGGCTTAAAAGGCCCATTATTAGAAGGCACAGCAATATTAGCTACTAATTTTTTTGGAACGTTTAAACTTAATTCGGTGTAAGCTATGGGTTCGCCATTTAAGTAATATTTAATGTAGTCTTTTGTCCACTCACCTGCAACAATATTATACCCCTCATTTAAATTACCTTTAAATTTTACCCAAGCGCCCCAATGTTTTTTTGCAAAAAATTCTCGGTATTCATTTTCTTTATTGGTGGTACTATGTCTTCCTACATGAATTTGATTTGGTTTATTTGTTTTTAATTCCATAAAATCTATTTCTTCGTTGGGTGTTCCGCCATATAACCAAAAGGCAGGCCAATAACCAATTTGT
>JAYTRS010000053.1:0-2262 GCA_043746065.1 Bacteroidota bacterium
GAGAATAACCCTTTGACGTTTTCAAAGATAAAAACATCGGGTTTGCATTCGTTAATAATTCTAACTGCTTCAAAAAAGAGGTTGCTTCGTTTTCCTTTAAGCCCCTTGCGTTTGCCAGCAATGGAAATATCTTGGCAGGGCGAACCAAAGCAGATAAGGTTTGGGCGTTCGATTTTTTTGGAATTAATTTTTGTGACATCTCCTAAATGAATGGCGCGTTTATAATTGTATTGATAATTGGCAACAGCATATTTATCGACTTCCGAAAAATAATGCTTTTTAAAAATAAATCCTGCTGACAAGAGCCCGTGTGAAAAGCCCCCTGTACCGCTAAATAAATCCAATAAGATTATTTTGTTAAGCATCTTTTTTTAAATAGTTTGAATTTTTTGGTTTATACTTTTATGTCAGATTACTTTAATAGATTCCTTTAATTTTTTCATAGCGAGGGTGGTTGATGAAAGCAGGTTGTTTTATTACAACCTGCTTTTCTTTTTTAGTTTATGAATAGATAAGTGTTTTACGGTTATTCCAAACTTTATCAAAGTTTTTTGTACCGCCTGCCCATTGGTAAGTTAAAACACCACGTGTATTGGTGATTTTTTGAATCGCCCAATTTGGTGTATCGTTAGCAACGCTTGTTAACGAATATCCTTTGTAAATGGTATTAGCGTTGCTCTCATCACAAATGCGTGGCTCAAAAAACAGTTTATCGTTTACAGATGCCATTTTATCTTTGATATCTGTTACAACATTTTTTACGTTTTGTAATTCGGTGGTTTGCTCTGTTTGTTTTAACTCGGTAGCTAAACCATTTGTTACAGGGCTTTGTAACATATCCATAATTTTATCGCGTAACTCTTCGGGACTGATGCTGACAATATTGGTAACATCAGCTTGGTCAATGAATACATTGTTTAACGAGCCTTTGCCAATATCAATTTTAATAATGGTATCATGCAATACTTCTACAACTGCTATTTGATGTTTCAAAATCAAACGGCTACTGCCATCTTGATTTATTTTTAGGCTTGCGCCATTGTTTATTATTTCCGTCATAATTTGTGTTTTAATTATTTGTTTTTTTGTTTCTGGTTTTAAAAAACATTTTTAATTTTTGTTTTGGAAATTAAAATTGGTGGTGGTCAATTATTAATTTTTTTATAAAAATGTTTTAATGTTTTTTTAAGCATTTTAACATAAATGCCTGCGGTTGCCAACCGCTTTTACTTGGGTTTGTCTGTTTTGTCTTTTATCACAATACCAGATATAACTTCCCCTAAGATGGCTCCTACAAAACCTCCTACCATCACATACGGCACAACATCTTTGTTTGTTTCTCGTGCATAAAAATAGGTGGCAATGGAGGTTACAAAGGAGACAGTGGAGACGATTGTTTTTTCATTTATCATTTTTTGTTTAGTTTAAAAGTTTTGAAAGTTTTTTAGTTTGGAAAGTTCATACTGCATTAAGCACTATTCACTAAACTCTAATCACTCTGCCTATTGTCTCGATTTTATAAATAAAGTAGTGGTTACACCCGATATAAATAACATACCTCCTGCCAATAGTCTATTTTGTATGCGTTTTCTGCGAAGCGATTTTAAAGTGGTATTTAAATCAGTAGTTAATTGCTGTTCTTTCAAAGCTTGTTCTTTTGCTACATCGTGCATATCAGCGTAACTTTTATTTAAGAACACTAATTCTGAATCTCGCACCGCTACCATTGCTGTATATAGTTTAAGTTTTAGTTCGTAGGCTTCACTTAAGGTGTCGCTTAAAACCGTTTCATGTCTAATGGCTATGCTTAAACTATCTATAAAGCAGGTATCCTGTTTAGAAACGCCATCTACTTTTAAAAGATATAATTCCTGCTCTACTCTATTTTGCGCTAACAACAATTCCTTTTTTTGTTTTGTTATTAGGTCAGATTGTTTCTTTGCTTTGATAAAAAGGCTGTCTTTAATGCCTGCAAACCGAAGGGTGTAAATTAATTTTAAAGAATCGATACCCTTTAATTTTGTAGTGCTGATATCTACCAAGCTATGGTCGTCTACAGGGTTTTTATTTAAACGGAATTTTAAAAAATTATACCCGATTAGTAAGCCTAGGCAAAATGCCATAATGATATATATTGTTTTCATGATGAGCCCCACCAACCTCCCCAAAGGGGAGGCTTTTTAGATGGTATTTTTAATTGATTAATAATTTATTTATTTGTTTTTTTATTTGGGTTTAGAAGCCCCTCCTTCGGAGGGGTTG
>JAYTRS010000054.1:0-2260 GCA_043746065.1 Bacteroidota bacterium
CTTCATTAGTGCTCAGTTTTAGGGCTTGTAAATCTGTTAACTTATGTATTTTTTCGTATAATTTTGATTCTATTTTTTGGTAACTTAAATCTACCTTATAAATTTTTTTTTCGATTTTTAAAGCCAATTTCAAATCGGTATATGTTTCGCAACCCGATGGACCATACTTCTCAAATTCTTTTTGTGAAATAGAATTTAAAGTCATTAAAATTAAAAATATAAAAAATTGAGTCCTCACTATTTTTTCCTAATAAAATAAAAAATCTGGTTATTCATAATTTTATTTGTAATTGGCCTGTTATATTTTTATTGGCAAAATTACATTACGATAATTTTTTTAAAGCTTCTTCTAACTTTACTAAAACATCGCTCACATCCTGCATAGTGCAAGTACCAACGCTAAGCCTGTACCAATTATTATTTTCGGTGGCACCAAAAGCGCTAAAAGGCACTATTGCTAACTTAGCCTCATCTAATAAATATCTCGTTATATCTTTTGTAGTTTCTAAAACTTTTCCTTGATCTGTTTTTTGATTGTGCAAACTAAATTGCACTGTTAAATAAAGGGCAGCTTGTGGCACAATAGCATCAACCTTATAACCTTTATTTTTTAACTGTTTAAACCCATTATAAAAGCCTTGTAGGCGTAAATTTATTTTATGTTTTTGCTCTATTAAAAAAGCATCATATTTATCTAATTGGTTTAAATAGTTTGCAGTGGCTATTTGTTCCGCTTTTGGTGCCCAAGCTCCAACGTGTGTTAAAATGGCTTTCATTTTATCAATAATAAATTTTGGCCCCATGCTCCATCCTACTCTTACACCTGTTGCTGCTAAAGATTTAGAAATACCATCAACAAAAACGGTATAGTTTTTCATTTCGGGTCGTAAACTAACAGGGTCGTAATGTTTAATATCACCTTGCGTTAAAGCCCAATAAATTTGGTCGTACATTAAATACACTGGTTTTTGTGAAGCATCTCTACGCTTATTTTCTGCTAAAATTAAATCGCAAATTTCTTCTAAACCTTGTTTTGTAAATACTGTTCCTGTTGGGTTTTGTGGCGAACATAAGGCTACCAAGGTTGCTTTACCAATATGTGGAGCAATATCTTTAGCTTGTGGCATAAAATTTTGTTCGGGCGTAGCTTCAATAATAATAGGCTTTGCGCCATTTAAATAGGTATAATGATTGTTGTTCCAAGATGGCACTGCAAAAATTACCGAATCGCCTTCATCTACTAAAGCCTTAAAAATACTATATATAATGGGGCGAGCACCACCCGCAATTAAAATTTCATCGGGCTTATAATCTAAACCGCCACGTTGTTTTAATAAATTACTTACGGCTTGGCGCAGCTCTAACATACCATCGGCTGTGGGATAATTTGTTAGGTTAGCAAAATAAGCATCAACAATATATTGTTTTAATTCAGTAGGAATGGGGAATTCATTGGGATTAAAATCGCCAATGGTAAGATTGTAAATTTTTTCTCCTTGTTTTATTTTTTCGTTTACCTCGGCTGATAATTTTATAATTTCAGAACCAATAATGTTTTGTGCTAATTTAGAGACTATCATTTTATATATTAAGTTAACATTACAAACCTAATTTTATTTTTGAAATAAGCGTTACGTAATTTAAAACTTTAAGGCTGTTGTTTATAATTATTTCGTTTATCGATTAAAAATAACCGTTTATCATCGATTTTTTACCAAAAATCTAAAACCTTTTAAGTTTATCTAAAAATAGTTTAGATTTATGAAAATTAAGCTTAAATTTGATTAACCCTTAAAAACAGTTGTTATGAAGCGATTACAGTTAGAAGATATTTCGAAACAATTAGGGTATTCAAAAACCTTAATTTCAATGGTTTTAAATGGCAAAGGCAACCAATATGGAATTAGTAAAAAAACGCAAGAAGCGGTTTTAAAAGCCGTTGCCGAATTGGATTACACGCCCAATAAATTTGCTAGAGCCCTGCGAACTGGTAAAAGTTTTTTTGTAGGCCTAATTGTGGCCGATATTAGTAACCCTTTTTACAGTACTATTGCAAAAAATATTGAAACTGTGTTATTTGAACAGGGCTATAATTTAATGGTATGTAGTACTGGCGAAAATGAAGAGCATGAAAAACGTTTAGTAGAAATGATGGTAAATCAACAAGGTGTTGATGGTTTAATTGTGGCCTCAACCTTTAAAAATGCAGATTTTTATACTAATTCGCGCTATGCAAATACACCTTTTGTTTTTATTGATA
>JAYTRS010000055.1:0-7168 GCA_043746065.1 Bacteroidota bacterium
TTTAACACAAACGAACTTTGTGAGCCTGATTTGCAGATAAGGTTTATTATTAAGTTTTGATTATCGGTTCTACTAAAATTTGCCAAGGTTGAGCCAGAACAACCCAAAGGAGGTAATAACTCCTCACTTACCTCACAGCCGTTGCCAATAGCTGTTAAATGTAAGCAATATACTGGCGATGAAGCGTTAAGATAGGTAAGAGGCTGAGTAGCCTTATAATAATATGTGTTGCCTGTATTAATTACAGTTGTTGTTATCGCTCCGTCGTTTATTGTAAGCGAGGTACTGTTTTGTGTGGCAACAATATAGCCACCCTCAGCCTCTGCAGGATTAGAGGCGCCACGTTCAATAATATAGTTCACCCCTAAGTTAGTAACAGGTACAATTTGGTCTCCGGCTAGGTCATAACAACCTCCTGATATACCCCGTACACTGTCGTCGGAAACTGTTACAGCTATGGGTTGGCTGGCAGTTAACTCAGTACCTGATAAATTATTAGTAAGTGTACTAGTTGCTTGAGAAACATTTTCAATAGTATACGCATCGCCAGGGCTATTTAATGTAATACTGTAGGCTATACTTGCTGCATGCCCAACAACATTACATTTAGGGGTTATCCAAACAACAGTATTTGGTTTTGATGCTACTATGTTTATTTGTTGCTTTGGTTGTGTAATTGCGGCATCGCCATTTAAATCACCGCCAAATGTTTGAGTAACAAGTTTTGTTTGAAAGGGGCAAAAAAAGTGCAAGCCTAAAGCATTTGTGCCTTTTAACGAAAATGTTTCGGGGTTGTAATAATTAGGGGCTCTTGTTAAAATGTCATATACCACGGATATGTTAGAAGTTGAGGATATATATAGCCCATAAGGTAATACCAAGTTTGCCGGTCTTACCTCTAAAGAATCGAACCCAAAGTTTGTACTTGATGCCAATTTATCGCGCCAAAACACATAATCAAAAGTTGTGTTTGGGAGTAAAACAATGGTGGTATCATAACGATTTGGGGCTATTGCACCAGGTTGCCTTAGCCTAATAGTAGTAGTTGTAGAAAAATTGGAGATATGTAATTTTATATCATCTTTCCACCAACTATCAGGCGTTACCCATGGCGCAGCAAACCAAAAACTGGTATCAATTTGCGCCTTACCAATATTGGCTTGTAATAATAAAGCAAATAAAAAAAAGCCTAATAGTTTTGTTTTCATAGTATTTTACTCTTTAATAATTTTAGTTGTACCTACTAATTTATCTTTATCATACAGCTGCAAAAAGTAAATGCCGTTTGCTAACTCCTTTATGTTAATTTGTGTTGTTTGATTTAAGATGTTAGTTGTTTGAACTATTTGACCTAAGGTATTTATAATTTGAGTTTTTAATTCTGTTACATTGAGCGGAGTAGTAATATGAATATCAAAAATACCACTGTTTGGGTTGGGACTTACAAAAATTATATTTGCAATTGAATTTTGTTTAATGCCTACAAAATAATTACCAACTGCCAATAAACTTGCAGAGCCAGAAGTTAATGGAGTTATAAGCCCCAAAGCATAAGATTGATTGGCTTGCGTAATACCTATGTTTAAAGCTGTTGTGGTGGTTAAGCTTGATAAAATTTTATAATGTACAATTGCTATTTTACCAAAACCGTTTGCATTAATATTATTGGTGTGTGTAGTAGCAGTATATATTACATTGTTTGTAAAGTCTCGTTTTCTAAAATGTAAATTTGAGTTAGCTGTATTTAAAAACGATGTTGGATATTCTATCCAAACACTATCGGGCTCAATTAAGGTATTATCGTATGTTAAAGTGTAAGCAACACCGTTAATACTATTTATTGGATTACTTACATCTCCTAAAAATACAGATGAAGTACCCCATTGCCCATTATATACACTCACTTGGTCAGGCACAATAGTTACTACTGGGTTAATGGCGCTACTATTGTTTTGTTTAAACGGATGCGTTAGCCCGTAATTTACAAACACAGCCAATGTATCGTTTTGGTCAATAAGCCCATTACCATTGCAATCACTATGGTGTAGGTTTTTACCACTAGTAATAGTGCCAACCCAATTAGGTGCATCAAAAGCTTGCCATAAATTACTTGTTAGTATGCGAGTACCTCCGGTTGCAGTATAATGTAAGCCTAATTCCAAAATATCTAAATTATCGGCTATACCATCGCTATTGGCATCGCCGGGCCAAACACAACTTGTGTTTACCGCTACACTTAATGTTTGTGTGTTAGTACAATTATTTACATCAGTACCAGCAACAGTATAGCTTGTACTTATAGTTGGGCTAACAACAGCCAAACCACCACTAATGGTATATGTAACTGCGCCACTTGGGCTAATAGTATAACTCTCGCTCGAACAAATGCTAACACTGTTAACCGATATGATTGGTAAAGCATTTACAGTTACACTACTAACAGCAGTATTTGAACTTACGCAACCCAAAGAGCTTGTACCTGAAACACTATAGGTAGAATTAATGGTTGGCGTAACTATAGCACCAGCACTGCTGAATGTATAAGTACTTGCCCCGCTTGGTGTAATTGTAAAATTATTGCCGCTACAAATTGCCCCACTATTTATAGAAAGGGTTGGTGTTGTGTTTACTGTTACCGTATTAGTTATACTTGAAATACAGCCAACCGTATTTGTACCACTAACAGTGTAGTTTGAAGTAGATAACGGATTTACTGTATTACTTCCCCAAGAATAAGTATAAGAACTAGCCCCACCTGGTACAATGGTAAAAGTATTTCCAGAGCAAATAGTACCACTGTTTACAGTTAATGTAGGAGTAATGTTAACCGTTACATTGCTTGTTGCTGTAGTAGTGGCACCACAAGCATTAGTGCCTGCAACTGTATAATTGGTTGTAGTAATTGGGCTTACTACAGCACTACCACCTTGAAAAGTATAGGTTAAAGCACCACTTGGAAATATTGTAAAACTATTGCCGCTACAAATAGTGCCGCTGTTAACCGCAAATGTAAATATTGGTGAAGTGTTTAACGCGTCTCCAGTAATAGTCCAGCTTTTTGTAGAAGTTAAGGTATTACGAGCGGAAATGGCAGCAGCTCCACTATACGTACGACCATTTGCACCCAAATTACGATTATTTGGTGTTAAAGCATTACCAGCCCAACCAATTAAAGTGTTTGAATAATTACAGTAATCCATACCACAATTATCTAACATGTTTGGTAAATAACTTATTGGATTAAGTGTCCAAGTTCCGATGGGTTGATTAAATGCTGTTGCATTTTGAAACATCTGACCCATATTAGTTACAGCCGCCGTATTCCAGGTTGTTATGGGTTGATTAAACGCTGTTGCATTTTGAAACATTTGGCTCATATTATTTACAGCCGTGGTGTTCCAGGTTCCTATGGGTTGATTAAATGTTGTTGTACCACCAAACAAACCTATCATATTAGTTACAGCCGCTGTGTTCCATGTTCCGATAGGTTGGTTAAATGCAAACGCACTATAAAACATCCAACTCATATCAGTTACAGCAGCCGTGTTCCAAGTACCAATCGGTTGATTAAATGCTGGCGCCAAATTAAACATATTGCCCATACTAGTTACATTTGATGTGTTCCAAGCTCCGATAGGTTGGTTAAATAGCGTAGCGCTAAAAAACATACCGTACATACTTGTGACGGCTGCAGTGTTCCAGATTCCTATGGGCTGATTAAAGGCTATGGCACCACTAAACATACTAGACATGCTGGTGGCAGCAGATGTGTTCCATATTCCAATGGGTTGATTAAACGCAGATGCACCACCAAACATACTAGCCATATTAGTGACAGCAGAAGTATTCCACGTTCCTATTGGTTGATTAAATGATGTGGCATAAGAAAACATGTTGTTCATATTAGTAACAGCAGCCGTGTTCCATGTCCCAATAGGTTGATTAAATACTGAAGCGTATAAAAACATCTGTCCCATATTAGTTACATTTCCTGTGTTCCAAGTTCCTATGGGTTGATTAAATAAAACAGCATTGTAAAACATCCAGCTCATATCAGTTACAGCAGCGGTATTCCATGTTCCTATTGGTTGATTAAATGCTGTAGCTTGCCTAAACATACCATTCATATTAGTTACGGCAGACGTATTCCATGTTCCTATGGGTTGGTTAAATACTGTAGCACCAAAAAACATAGAGGCCATATTAGTTATATTTGCTGTGTTCCATGTTCCTATGGGTTGATTAAATGATGACGCACTACAAAACATACCAGCCATATAAGTTACATTTGCTGTGTTCCAAGTTCCAATGGGTTGGTTAAATGCCGTAGCACCATAAAACATATTGCCCATATCAGTTACAGAAGCAGTGTTCCATATTCCTACATTAGTATCGTTATAATTTGAACAACCATTAAACATATTTGCACAAAAGCAATTTACACCAAATATGGGTGCGCCTGCACTATTGCCAGATAGATTGACACAACCATAAAATGCTCCGCTCATTGTTGCCCAAACATTACTGCCCCATTGCGCAATTTGTAATAATTTCATCTTATCTCCCCCGTTATTAAATCTAATAGCGGGGAAAGTGCCAGTAATGCTTACGGTGTATATGCCAGCAGCCGAGTAGGTGTGCACTGGTGGCGGATTTGTTGTAATAGTTTGCGTGGTGGCATCGCCCCAATTAACAACATAGTTATAGGTGGTATATGAAGTGCTAGTAGGTATTTGTATTTGGTTACTAGCTGTTACTCCGGCGTTTGCGGTATTCCAAACAGTAATAAAGGTTTGCCCCTTTACCAAACCACTAATAAAAACAAAAACAAGTATTAATTTTTTCATTTACTATTTTTTTAAACTAACTATAAATATAACAAATAACCCAGTACAAAAACAGGCTATTTTGTGAAACGCAGCTTTCAGTTTGTAAAAGTGCGTTTTGAGTTTGTAAAAAAACTAGTTTACACTTTCTTCCTATTGTTTTCTTTGTTTTACAACAGCGTGTCTTTGTCCTACTACAAAATGTTAATGATGTATAACAAAATGTCTTTGTTGTTAATCATTGTGTTAACGTCTTACCACGGCGTATCTTTGTACTACATCATTTTGTTAATGTCGTATGCAACTTGTCTTTGTTGTACAGCAAAATGTCTTTGTCCTACAACAACGTATTAATGTCGTACGACGGCGTGTCTTTGTCTTACGAAAAAATGTTAATGTTGTACGTTCTTGTGTTAATGTCGTACAACAACGTGTCTTTGTTGTTCAACAAAATATTTTTGTCTTACTTTGTTATGCCTTTGCCCTACGACAACGTGTTAATGTCGTACGTCATTGTGTTAGTGTCGTGCGACAGTGTTTCTTTGTTCTACAACAACGTGTCTTTGTCGTACAACAAAATAAAATAAGGTTGAACAAAATGTTAAAATTTAGAGAGTGTAAATTATGGGTTTAGGTTAGGTTAGCTTACTATTACACAGGGTGGGATTTAACATTTACAATTGGTATTAGTTACTAATAAACCATTCGTTATCAAACTTGCATTTAAATTCGGGATCTAATTTTATGTAAGTAATTTTTGAACGTTTTTTAATCCACTCTTTAATCATTTTTTTATTATGATCGGCAGTTGCCATTATGGCTAACTTTTGGTAATCGTCTTTAATATTTGTTTTATGAGGATCTATTCTGTTTTTTAATTTTAATAATCTAAAACCGGGCTTACCATCTGCTTGGCTTACAAATTGCATAGGTTTACTTATTTCGCCAATTTGCATACTGTTAAGTGTTACAATTAAATTTTGGTCCATTTCGCTTAGCGTTTCGTTATCAAATTTTGTACTTGCTGTTTGTGGGTTTACCATTAAACCGCCATTTTGTTTGGTGTCTTTATCATCGCTGTAGCGCTTAGCGGCTTCTTCAAAGGTGTATTTCCCTTCTTTAATATCGTTTTGTATCGAGTCTAATTTTTGTTTACAGGCATAAAAATCGCTATTTGTCATTTTAGGAATAATTAAAATATGTCGAGCATCTAATAACTCGCCTTTACGTTTTACTAATTGTATAAAGTGGTAACCATAAGCGGTTTCAAAAACAGTAGATACTTCACCTTCTTTTAATTTAAAAGCAACGGCTTCAAATTCGGGTACCATTTGCCCTCTACCAAAGGTTAAAAAACCACCATCTTTAGCCGAGCCCGGGTCTTCGCTATACAAACGTGCTAATATTTTCATTTCTTTTTTACCACTAAGTACTTGTTGGCGGTATTCTTCTAACTTTTGTTTGGCTTCTAATTTTTCTTCGGTACTAAAGCTTGGCTTTTTTACAATTTGTTGTAGTTCAACTTCCGAATTTATTAGTGGTAAACTATCTTGGGGGATAGATTTAAAAAATATGCGTACTTCGGCAGGGGTTAATTTAGTATCGCCACTAATTTTACCTTGCATTTTTTGAGCAATCAATTGTTCTTTAACATCTGGGCGTAAATCGTCTTTAATAACATTGGTGCGCTTGCCATAAAAGGCTTCTAGTTTTTCTTCGTTACCAAACTGTTGTATGTAATAATTCATACGGCGCCCCAGTTCTTGCTCAACTTCATTATCATTCACCACTACGCTATCTCTATCGGCTTGGGCTAATAATAGTTTTTGAAATACCAATAATTCAAACGCTTTGCATTTATTTAAAGGTTGTTCGCGTTTTTCTTGCTCTAACATGGTGTTTTGTATATCGCTTAATAAAATAGGGTATTTACCAATTACACCCACTACTTTATCAATAACTTGTTGTTGGGCAAGGGTTGTTAGCGAAAACAAAATTGCAAAAAGTAATAATTTTAGTTTAATCATAAGAGTTTAAAAATACAAATTTTATAAATAGTGTTTTTGAGTGAAATCATAAAAAATTAAAAATTAACTACAACTAATAAACTATTAGCGTTTTAACGAATTTAGTTTACGATAGCCAATGAGTTGGTCGTAATAAGTACCAATTTTACGATGATATACAAAAATGTTGTAATTATTTTCAGTATCCCAATGGTTGCCTTCAATAATAGTTTCGTCGCCACTTTTATTATTATCGTTGCTTAAAACATAAATGTAATTATAGTAACCTTGTTTTAAATATAGTTTTGCTTCGTAACCAAAGCGTTTTGGGTTATA
>JAYTRS010000056.1:0-2248 GCA_043746065.1 Bacteroidota bacterium
TATGAATTTCATGCTTCACAAATTCCTACAAATAATGTTCATTTTCATATGTTAGTTGATAGGTACCACAATATTGAAATTATGCGCCATTTATGGTTACAAGCACAAGTTACTTTTGGCGGTAACGAATTTACCTCTAATGGAGAAAAACCTCAATGCGTTCAAATGTCACAACATAGTTGTGGTAAGTGTTCAAGCTGTCAATCAAAACAATATAAAAATTGTACTGCAAAAACTTTTGATTTAGACTTTAAGAAGGTTCGTAGGTACGTAACAAAATACGTTACAAAAAATGATTGTGGACAAACTACAGGAATACCAATATACGGTGCTATATGGAATTGTTCAAAAACCATATCCAATTTAGCTACTTCCCTAACCCATTGCATAGATGTTGGTGTATCAATCAATGAATACTTAACATTATGTTAAATAGTTTGCTTAAAATTTAATGCATCTTTTAAAGATACATTATACTTAATTACACTGTTTTTTTAGCTTTAACATCTACCTTACCGTAAGCAGGACATTTTTCGTGGCTTTTGCACGACGAAAAAGAAATAGCAACAACTAAAGTAATAAGCGATAAAGAGATAATTTTTTTCATAATAGTTTTAAATAGTTTATAAATTTACTTATTATTTTTTACAAAAAAAATATAAAATACTTTTTAATTATAATTTAGTAACAAATGTCGTTATGATTGTTAACAATCTACATCAAAGTTGGCAAAAACTGCTACAATCAGAGTTTGAAACAGATTATTTTTTTAAATTAAATAATTTAGTTGAAACAGCATACTTAGCTTCGGTGGTTTATCCGCCCAAAAACTTAATTTTTAATGCCTTTAATTTGATTAATTTTAATGATATTAAAGTTGTAATTATAGGGCAAGATCCTTACCATAAACTTGGGCAAGCTCATGGGTTGTCGTTTTCGGTAAACGATGGCGTTAAATTTCCGCCCAGTTTAAAAAATATTTTTAAAGAATTAAGTAACGATATTTTAAATTTTGAAATACCTTTAAATGGTAATTTACAAGGTTGGGCAAATAAAGGTGTGTTTTTGTTAAACTCAATTTTAACCGTTGAAGAAGCAAAACCAAGTAGCCACAAGCATTTTGGCTGGGAAACCTTTACCGATAATGTAATTAAACTTATTAGTGATAAAAAACAAAATGTTGTTTTTTTATTGTGGGGCAATTATGCTAAAAACAAAGTACATTTAATAGATAGTACAAAGCATTTAGTGTTACAAGCCGCACACCCATCTCCCCTGGCACGAGGTGCTTTTTTTGGCTGTAAACATTTTAGTAAAACAAATAAATATTTATTAAACAATGGCTTAAAACCTGTATTTTAACCAAAAAATTACAATAAATGGATTTAAAACGACCTAATAAAAATTTAGAACAACAAATACAATTAGTTGTAAAAACAATGCTTTGCCCAATACATAACAAATTTGCACAAATAGCTATGCCATGCGAAAACGAAGAGGTTGAAGTACAAGCGTGCTGCATATTTTTTAAAAACGATGTAAAAACTGCTGGTGAACGTATACGGAAAGATTATATATACAAAGCACAAAAAACAAGAGAGCGATTAGAAAAAGAAAGAATACGTGCAAAATTTGGAAATAAACAATAATACCCAAACCTCAAATATGACCTTTAACACTCAATATATAGATTTTACAACAGCAAAAACATTAAGTCCGTTAGTAAATAATTATATTAATGAAGATGAAAATATAAAACCATTTTATACAAATTACCCCAATACTAAAGGTTTTACCGAAGTTATTAATGCCGTTAGCAACCAAATTATTAATAGAGCTGTTTTAGTAAATGAATTAAAACTACAAAATAATTTAGTGTTAAATACAAACCAAGCCACAGTAACAAATACAGATTTATTGTTAAATAAAAATTGTTTTACAATTACTACTGGGCATCAATTGTGCTTGTTTACAGGCCCATTATACTTTATTTATAAAATTTTTAGTACTATTAATTTAGCCCAATCCTTAAAAAAACAATTTCCTGAAAATGATTTTGTACCTGTATATTGGATGGCCAGCGAAGACCACGATTTTGAAGAAATAAATAATTTTAATTTATTTGGCAAAAACATACAATGGCAAAGTTCACAAACTGGCGCCGTTGGCAATTTTAATACCGGCGAATTAAAATTACTTTTACCACAACTAAAACAAATTTTAGGCGAAACCCCAAATGCAAATTACC
>JAYTRS010000057.1:0-7132 GCA_043746065.1 Bacteroidota bacterium
TGAATTTTGTTAATGGTAATATCAAAGGTGCCAGTCATAACGTTTTATCTATTGCACCAAATAACAAATTATTATTTAAACAAGCAAATAAATAAAAAAGGAATATAAACGTTAAATTAAGGTGTAATAATTATTTAGTTTTATACAATTTGTTTTTTATGTTGTAGCGAATGCAGTCCCAATATTCTTTGGTATAGGTTACAAAAATTTCTTCGTTGGCTTTAATATTTTTTTCGGCCACTATAAAGCATTTGTTTTTTTTTACTTCGTATTTACAATTATTTTTTATGCCTTTTACTCGGCTTAGGCCTGCTGCATCATTGGCGTAACGAGCTTTGTGTTGTGGGGTTGCAAAAGCATCAATACAACGCTTTTTATTTATAAAAAATAAGTAACCATCTTTATCTTCTAATACACGTTTTTCGTACTCGGGCCAATCAATAATTTCGCCTTCGTATTCTATTACTTGTTCGCCTTTTTTTATAGGAGTAGTAGTAAACAAGCCTTTGCCTGCATTTGGTAGTTGAGATGTTTTTACAATTAATGCCATAGAGGTTGCAAATGTAATTTTTTAAAAGATATAAAACAGGTTTTAATGATGAGTTTTATAAAATAGTTGTTGTTTGATAATTTATATAATACGTTTAATGGATGACAGCCACAGTAAGTATAACCAATTCCTTATCTACTTTTTTAAAAGAACAAACTTACAATACGTTTTAATAATAACAGTAAACGAAACTGGCTTTAAACCCTCTTTAATATGTACAGCGGAAATATCTACCAACTGTTTCCAATGGTAACACAAAATCTTTGTAGGTTTTAAATAAGGTAAAAGGAGGATCGTAAATATATCCCCGCAGGGGGCAGCAACATTTCATTATATAATTTTACTATTTTTTTCTCTTAATAAATCATCACTACTTTTTTACAACGTTTGCCTCTATTAAAATGGTTACATTATTTGATAAGATTATGCTCGATTCGCCAACTCCATAATCTCGCCTATCTATTATAAATTTTCCTAAAAATTTTCCTTTACCATCTTTTTCAGTAAATGTGAATGGAATAAGAATATCTTTAGTTGTATTTTTTATGGTTAATTTGAAATAGCCTTTAAAACTACCATCGGGTTGTTTAGCAAATGTAGTAGCGGATAACGAAATTATAGGATGTTTATCTACTCCAAAATACTCTTCTTTTTTTATGTGATTATCTCTACCTGTGCTTCCTGTATTAAGCGTTTTTGCTTCAACGGAAGCTTCTATAGTATTACTAAATGATTTGGATGCATCAAATATAATTTTTGCTTTTAATCCTCCAAAAGTGCCATCCACAGTAAAGCCTGCATTTTTAATTTTAAACGTAACTGTTGATGTAACAACACTCCATTCAGTGTTTTGAGCATTAAAGGTTTTAAGCCCTAAAAAAAATAAGCTTATACCTATATATAAAAATTTAATTTTTTTCATTTGCAAATTTTTCTAAACCCTGAATATATAATTCCTATCTTTATTATTAAAGCTTTATTTTGCTGTTAATTATTCCCTAAACCTATTTATTATTTAAAGTAAATAGTAGGGTTTACTGAATTCTTTTTTGTGATTTTAAAACAAAAAAATATCAATGTTTTTGTAATAATTATTTTTTTAATACGCTTAGGTTGTATTTATATTTTTTTCACTGGGCTAAAATATCCTTTGTATTACTGTAAATGTATATAAAAGAATTATAAATAATTGTAAGAATAAATACGTTTATATTTTTAACTCCGTTGTTACTAACTAAGCTATTTATAAAATTGTAGCATTTTCTTCCCAAATGTTTACTAAATGTACAATGGTCTCAACTGCTTTTTGCATATCCTGAACACTCACCCACTCTTGCTTGCTGTGAAAAGCATGTTCGCCAGCATAAATATTAGGGCAAGGCAAACCCATAAATGATAAACGAGAACCATCAGTGCCTCCTCTTATGCTTGATAATATTGGCGTTACGCCAGTTCGTTTTACAGCTTCCATAGCGTAGTTTACAACGTGCGGGCAAGCATCTAAAACCTCGCGCATGTTGCGATATTGTTCTGTTACATTAAATTCGTAACTACATTTTTGATAGTTGGCTAATACAGTAACTGTTATTTGTCGTAGCTCTTCTTCTAATGCAAAAAGTGTTGGTGTATCAAAAGCTCTTATAATAAATTTTAGTTCTACTTGCTCTAAACCGCCATTAATAGCTGTTGGATGAATAAAAGGCTGTTTACCTTCGGTTGTTTCGGGTGTTTTAGTTGTAGGAATTTTATTAATAATTTGTGCAGCTATTTTAATAGCGTGTTCCATTTTATTTTTCGCAAAACCAGGGTGCGTTGAAAATCCTTTAATAACAATACTTACAGCATCGGCACTAAAGGTTTCGTTTTCTATATGCCCTAAGGTTTCACCATCAATGGTGTAACCAAACTGAGCATTTAGTTTTTTAATATTTACTTTATCTGCACCTCGGCCAATTTCTTCATCGGGTGTAAATAAAATTCGAATATCGCCATGCTTCACTTCGGGGTGATTAATTAAATAATGCATTGCGTCCATAATTTCTGCTAATCCGGCTTTGTTATCTGCACCCAAAAGAGTAGTGCCATCAGCAGTTATAATATCGTTACCAATTTGTTGAGCCAAAGCTGGGTGTTCGGCAAATTTTATAATTTGGGTAGTATCATTGGGCAGCACAATATCTTTTCCATCAAATTTTACATGAATAACAGGATTAACATTGGTACCACTGCAATCGGGCGAAGTATCCATGTGACTACAAAAACAAATGGTTGGAACTTGCTTTGTAGTGTTTGATTTTAAAGTAGCATACACATAACCGTGTTCGTCTAGCTCAGCATCTTTTATCCCCATTTCTATTAATTCTTGAACTAATAAACGCCCTAAATTTTTTTGTTTTTCGGTACTAGGGCAAGTTGTAGATGTTGGGTCGCTTTGTGTATCTATTTTTGCATAACGCACAAAACGATTAGTAACTGTAAAGTTGTAGTTGGTAAAGTTCATTGTATTTTATAAATAATAGATTTGTACAATTGATATAAACGGCTTAATCAATCATTTTTTTAAACACTCAATACTAAATTTTTCTTTTCCATACTTGCTTTAATGTTTTCGATGGTGCCTTTTGGTATAGAACTGATTAATTTTTTTGTGTACTCGCTTTGCGGGTTATTATAAATTTCATCGGCATCACCCATTTCTTCTACCTTACCTTTTTGCATAACCACCATTCTGTCGCTCATAAATTTAACCACACTTAAATCGTGACTAATAAAAATATAGGTAAACTTAAACTCTTGTTTTAATTCGTTTAATAAATTTAAAACTTGCGCTTGTACGCTCACATCCAGAGCACTTACACTCTCATCACAAATAATAAACTGCGGGTTTAAACCCAAGGCACGAGCTATGCAAATACGTTGGCGTTGCCCACCGCTAAACTCGTGTGGGTAACGGTTAAAATGCTTTTCTTCCATACCCACTTTTTTTAATAAATCAAATACTTTGTCTCGTCGTTGGGTATTGGTATTTAAAATATTATGAATTTTCATGGGTTCCATAATAGCATTACCAACAGTAATACGTGGGTTTAGCGAAGAGTATGGGTCTTGAAAAATAATTTGCAAATGGCGGCGATGTTCTCTAAAATCACTTTCTTTCATGTGCAACAAATCTTGTCGCTTATAAAATATTTTGCCTGAATGTGCTTCGGTTAATTTTAAAATGGTGCGCCCTAAAGTAGTTTTACCGCATCCGCTTTCGCCCACCAAACCAAGAGTTTCACCTTCATAAACATCAAAACTCACGTCATCAACGGCTTTGGTATAATCTAACACTTTACCAAATAATGTTTTTTTAGAAGGAAACCACGTTTTTACATTTTGTAGCTCTAATATTTTATCGCGTTTATAAAGTTCTTCGTGTTGTTGCTGACGCTCGTTTGCGGTAATTGAAACGCTTTGTAACGCATCGCTTACATTTTTTTGTAGTTCAATAATTTCGCCATTTTCACCACGCATCATAAAATCGCTCACTACAGGCAATCGCTTTAAACGTCTATCTAATGGTGGGCGGCAGGCTAATAAACTTTTTGTATACGGGTGTTTTGGGTTTGAAAAAATTTGCAATACTGGGCCTTGTTCTACAATTTTTCCTTTATACATTACTACAACAGTATCGGCCAACTCGGCAATAACACCTAAATCGTGAGTAATAAATAAAATACCCATATTGTGTTGCTGTTGCAATTTTTGCATTAACTCTAAAATTGTTTTTTGAACAGTAACATCTAATGCAGTGGTGGGTTCATCGGCAATTAAAATATTGGGATTACAACTCATTGCCATTGCAATCATTACACGTTGTTTTTGCCCACCCGATAATTGGTGTGGGTAACTGCTAAACATGCGTTCGGGCGTTGGCAATTGCACTTCGTTAAATAAGTCTAATACTTTTTGTTTAGCTTGTGTTTTTGTAATTTTTTGATGCAATAAAAGTGCTTCAATAACTTGATCGCCACACCTAATTACAGGGTTTAGCGAGGTCATAGGCTCTTGAAATATCATAGCAATTTCGTTACCACGGTAACGGCGCATTTCGTCGTTTTTAGTTTTTACTAAATCTACTTTACTACCATCTTTTGTATGGTAAATAATTTCTCCTCCTGTAATTTTACCTGGAGGATTAGGGATTAATTGCATAATAGAAAGTGAGGTAACTGATTTACCAGAACCACTTTCGCCTACAATACCAATTGTTTCGCCTTTGTGAAGGGTAAATGAAATATCGTTTACAGCTTTTGTGTACTCACTTTCACTTTTAAATTGGGTAACTAAATTTTTTACTTCTAATAAAGGCTGTTTTTCCATAAGGGCATAAAATACCAAGCGTTTAAGGTAATATAATTATTTATAAATAAAAAAATAATTAGATAATTAAAGCTTTTTAACCGATAAATATGTAGTAGTTTAATTTTTTATTAATTTGCCTTTAGCTGTACCATCGCTAAAATCATTTAATACTGTTGGATTACCCGTGTAATAAATATTGCCATCTTTATGAATATTACATTCAAAAGTGCCAGTGTTTGGTGCATTAATATAAGCACTACCAATACTTATGTTTTCAGCAAAAGCATAATTAATAGTTGTTAAATTTTGTCCGTAAAAAAAGTTAGTGCCATACATGTAAACTGATAAAGTATTACACGTGCCATTAGCATAAATATTGCCATCGCCATGCGAACTGGTTGTAATGTGATAATAACTTCCATTAATATAAATATCTCCTGAATTTTCGGCTCTAACTTTTAAAGTATCTTGGCTAAAATTGGCATCAAAATAAACAGTGCCTACACCTAAATTTTCTACCAAATTTAAATAAGGTAAAGTAACAAGGGCAGTAATTTTATTTTTATACCCGCGAACAAAATTGCATTTATTTTTATTTTGAATGCTCAAAATACCGTCGGTAACTTTTGTAATTATGTTTGAAAGTAGGTGCTTTCCAGAATAAACTTCTATTTTATACTCACTTCCTTTAGCAATGGTTACCTCAATTTTATCGTACGTTTTTATTTTGTTAAAATTATCCAAATAACGGGTTTCGGTTTTTTGTGTGCCAGTAGATTTAAAACAATCTAATGCATTTTCTTTTTTACAAGAAGAAATAAGTATAATGATAACTAAATATTTTAATGTTTTAAGTATCATTTTCGTCCTAAAAATAATCTATAACCCAAGCCGTACTCAAAATTATAAGCTACTGCAAAATGTGTGCGCAAGCCAACATGACCAACTAAACCGCATTTGCTATAATAACGTACTGCCAAACGACTTACTACAGGCCCATCAGCTTTAGCACTATTAAAAAAATAATATCCCAACTCAATTGGCAAACTTATTCTACCAATGTTATAAGAATAACCAAGCTTGGCCGACATGCGAACTTGATTTATCCCTTGTGGTTGTTTAAAAAATACGTTTTCGTAATCGGTAAAATAATTTTGATCATAAAAAATATCAATACCCCCAGCAAATTTATGCGTGTTGCGAATATTGCGTTGATAGGCAAAACCTAAAACATAGGTTTGTAATTCAGGACTGTTAATATCACGTTGGTTAAAGCCAATAGCAGCATAAGTAAGTAACTCATTTTTACTTTTTACTTTTGTAGATGAATCTATTTTAAAATAATTATTATTTTTATTAGGGATAGCAATGTTTAAACCCACATTTAAACTTACAACATTTAAACCCAAGTTTGGATTTTGCGCTTTACCATTGCTAGCATGGCTAAACGTTAAGCCGGGCTCAAAACGTAAATTTTTAGTAACTTGTAAATGCCAAAACCACTTAAATTGTACAAATGAATTTACATGACTACCAATGGCAATATTTTTTTGATTGGTATTTATATCAAAATGTTTTGTAATATAAGTTGCACCCCAGCAAATACGCATTATTACGCGCGATTTTTTTTGTGTTTTATTTAAGGGAATTTCAACAAAGGGGGCAATAATCAAAGCATAACCCAATTGCGATGGATTTTTAAAATCGAGGCATTGAAATGAAATGCCAATATCGGGTTTATTATTTTCGAGTTGCCAAAGTTTATTGCCATACGTTGGTTTTACAACATCAACTTCGTAAATTGTAGGATAGCCTTTTACTAAGTGCGAAATACTACTGTGATGCACTAATACAAAGCCTGTATTAATAATAGGCTTTATAAACCATTTTGATTTGTTAAGCGAATCTGATTGCGAAAACAACGTATAAATACTAAAAATAAATAGTAAAAAAAATATTTTATATGCTTTCAAAACCAAATGCTAAAATAAGTAAAACTAATTATTATTACCTGTTTTTTTAAAAAGATAAATACCATTTATTTCGGCAATTAATTTCCAATTAATTGAATTTTTGTACTCACTAATTTCTTTTTCTAAAACTTCGTCTTTTACCAAATATGGTGTTGGGTATTGACTTACCAAAATATAATCGGCATCCACAACATCAGGATACAAATAAATATAATCTCTAAATGCAAGGTGGGGACCAAAACAATCGGTACAACTAAGTTTA
>JAYTRS010000058.1:0-2244 GCA_043746065.1 Bacteroidota bacterium
AATTTATTTAGACATTAAGTACTCAATTTTAATTGCATTCAAATTGTTTTGATGAACTACATTTAAAAAATTCATTTTAATGGTTAATGTATTTCCAACAACTTGTAAATATTCTACATAACTTATTTCTTTAGTGTTATATGATTTGATTGCTTGAGTTAAAATAGTTTCTAAATTTTCTAACACATTTTCTTTAAAATAGTTAATACTGTTTTTATATTTCAAATACATGGTAACGGCTTGTTTATATTGGCCAGACAACATACTTGTATTGTAATTATAATCAGACTCTGCTAATTTTGTATTTATATCAGCAGCTCTTATTTTAGATTTTTGAGGAAAATACCATAAGGGAACAGAAACACCAACCATAAAGCCTTGCAATCTGTTTTTTGTTGTTAAAAAATAATCCGTACCCAAAACATTAGCTGGTCCAAATATAGATTGGTTAAAATACCCAAAACTAAAATCAGGTAAGATATTCGCTTTTGCTAATGATTTTGTTTTATCATTAACGTCAATTTGTTGTTTAAAATAATTTAACAAGGGATGGAATGTTACCGAATCTTCTGTTGGAGTAACAACTAAGTAATCTTTATCAAAATCAATATCTATCGCATCTACGTTATCCCTCACGTGCATCAATGTTTGTAATTGGATTTGAAAATTATTAATATCTTCTTCACTTTCTATCACCTGATTTTTTGTATCCATTAATTGTGTTTCCGAAGTTATTTTTTCTAATAACGAGGCATTACCTTTTTTATATTTTTCTGAAACCACATTAGCAAAACTATTATAAATAGAATCTTCAACCAATAAAACCTCATGAACCGCATTAGAATATATTAAAGAATAGTAACTTGTTTTGAGTTGAAAAATCAAATCAGCTTTAGTCGCATCCAACTTATATTCACTACTTCTAATTTGAGCTTTTGCTAAGGAATTATGTGTTGTAAACACCAATGGATTGGGAATTGCCTGACTAATAGAAATATTATTATCGTATTTATAAATACTATTAAATTGCCCCTGAGTATAAACTAATGATGTTTTAGGGATTTCGGTAGAAGCCTTTTTAAACTCCCGCTGATAGTCAATATTAAAATTAGCGGTTTTAATATTTTCATTATTTTTTAATGCAAGGTCAATACACTCCTGTAAACTGTAAGTTTTAATTAAAGGCGTTTGTGCATTTAGCTGCCAATAAGTACAAATAGCAATACATAACCCAATTTTTTGCATTAACATCATACCAATAAATGTAATTTAAAACTTAAGTGTATTTTTATAGCCAATGGTATAGTTTTCAACACCAAGTTATCCATTGTTACATTAGGTATATAAATCCTTTAATTCCCCATATTTTAATTTGAATACCATTTTTTTACCGATAATCAGATTTAGGAGTGGAAATTCTAAACTGTACGTTCTGTTTGCTTTTTCTATTTTTTAAAGTTAGGGCTTATACGCTTAACTTTTTTGTTTACTCAAATGTAGTAACTCCAGTATGGAATTTATACTGTTAAAGTTAATGGAAACCACGCACAAGGAACTCAAAAATTAATTATAGAATAATTCCCCCTCTTTTTTTTAATCTAAAACCTCGAAAAGAACAATATCTTTCGAGGTTTTTTTATGGTTTAAGTATCTCATAAATCCATTTCTTTTTACAATATTTGTAACTTATAGTCGTTATACAACCTGTGTTACAAAAAACAGTTTATACCCTTATATTCATTTTATCAGTTTTTGCTATTACAGCACAAACAGCTACCGTGTCAGGCATCGTAAAAGATTCGGATAACGTGGCACTAAGTAATGTGGAAGTAGCTGTTTTAGAAGACGGCTCTAGGCATACCACAACCGACGCTAGTGGCTTTTATAGTTTAGAAGTGCCTGCTAATAAAGATATTACAGTCTCTATCTTTAATTTAAGCTATAAGCAACTTAATAAAAAAATACATGCGAAAGAGGGCGAAAAAATAACCTTTAGTCCAAAGCTTGATATCAAAAACGTAATTGGTGTAATAGAAGTTGTACACGAAACAAAACGGGATGTAGAAATGACAACGATTGATCCTAAAAACATCTTTCAAATCCCAAGCCCTACCGGAAATTTAGAAGACATTATCAAAACCCAAATGGGTGTGAGTAGTAATAACGAACTCACCAGTGGTTATTCGGTACGAGGTGGAAACTTTGACGAAAACTTAGTATATGTTAATGACATTGAAGTATATC
>JAYTRS010000059.1:0-7118 GCA_043746065.1 Bacteroidota bacterium
TTTGTTTTACATTTTTAAATAATAAGGCAATTGTAATTAAGGCTGCGGCAATAATTAATAATACAAAAAACAGCCATAATTTACCACTTAATAAAATCATAAATAAACAAATAACAGAAATAGCAATATAAGAACCAATTCCTCCTGATTTATTACCCCCTAAAGGAATATATAAATATTCCTGTAACCAGCTTGATAAGGAGATGTGCCAGCGTTTCCAAAATTCGCTAGTACTAGTAGCCTTATATGGCGAGTTAAAATTTGTTTTTAAACGATAACCTAAAATTAATGCTAAGCCAATGGCCATATCAGTATAGCCACTAAAATCCATATAAATTTGTAAAGAATAGCCAAAAATACCAATGATAACTTCAACGCCACTATAGTAATTTGGACTATCAAAAATCCGATCAATAAAATTAACGGCAATATAATCGGCAACAATTTTTTTACAAAAGCCATTTATAATCCAAAATAATGCCATTCCAAATTCAAATTTACTAAGTTTATATGGCTGATAAATTTGATGTACAAATTCGTTAGCTTTTACTATTGGCCCGGCAACCAAATGGGGAAAAAAGCAAACAAAAAAACCATAATCAAAAATTGATTTTACAGGCTCTATTTTTTTACGAAATAAATCAATAGTATAACTTAAGGATTGAAAAGTAAAAAACGAAACGCCAATAGCGGGTAATACTTTGCCCACACTAAAACTTGTGTTTAAAATCGAATTTGAAAATTGAGCAAAGTAATTAAAAAACTTTATATCGCTTCCTACAACTTGATTGTAGCTTTCGGTAAAAAAATAAGCATATTTAAAAAAACATAAAAACAATAAATTTAAAACTACACTTAGTGTTAAAAATAATTTACGCCTACTTATTGAATTACTATTATGTATTTGTTTTCCGAGATTATAATCGCTAATAATTGTAAACAGCAGCAGTAGGATAAATAGCCCACTTGTTTTAAAATAAAAAAATAAACTAACGGCTAATAAAAAAAAAGTTCGTAATTTATTTTGTTTATATACTAACGAGTAAATACAAAGTACTAAAATAAAAAATCCCCAAAAAAATAAGTGAGTAAACAAGATGGGCTTATCCTGTTGGTATGCAAATATATTTTTAAAAAGTTCTATTTTATTTATTTTTTAGTATTGCTGTAATATGATTTTATTAGTGCCTCAAACATATAATAACCAAGTATGTTATAACCTTTTGGCGAAAAATGTACTCTGTCTTTTGCTGCCAAACCAATTTTTGCCCATTTTAGCATAGATTTAAATCCCCCCATAAATTCATACATATCCCATACGGCAACGTTGTGTTTTTCCATCAATTCAAACATGGCGTCGTGGGCAGTTAAAGTGCGTTTGTTGGAAGTACGGCGTTTTATAAAATTATCACTAGTGGTGGTTAGTAAAATTGCCACATCAGGTTTTGCCTTTTTAATTGCTAAAATTAAACTATCGTAATGTTCAATGTACTCTTGTTTCTCAAAATCTTTAGCTTGTGTATCATTTACACCTAATGAAATAATTACTAAATCAGGATGAATAGATTTTAATTGCTCAATAAAATAAGTACATTTTAAAAATGAATTGCTGGATGCTCCATTGGCACCCAAACCAGCTAAATAAAAACCTGAACTTAAATTATTTTCTAAACTAAATCCATAAATTATAAAATCTTTTTCTGATGTATCTTTTCTTATCAATTCAAAACTAATCGAATCAACAGGTATTTCAAGATTAAATTGAGTATAGCCTAATTCTTTTCTTTCAATAACTTCGGCCTTTAAATTATGTTTCTTAGAAATATCAAAATAAAAATTCTCATTAAAATTATGATAAACTTTAACGATATTAAAACCTTTACATTCCGCTTTTTGAGTTAAGGTTATACCAAAATAATTTGCACTATCATTGGTTTTAATACTCATGCCACTCATTCCTAAAGGCAAACAAAATCCTTTAGTTACACATCTGCATTTTTTCCAATTGCCATTTGTAAACGATGAGGAATAAGGCTGACTATTTGTTTTTGCAATTTTATATGGAAATACGAAAAATCCACCACCCGAAGTTTTAAATTCATTTTGTAAGTTGGTTAAAAACGAATTACTCCATGTGCCTCCTTGTACATGCGAACCGCCAACATGTGCAATGCTAATTGTTTTACTTTTTTTTGATGGTATTGAAAGTTCGTGTATTTTTTTGTACAGTTTTAAAAATGCTGAACTGTCTTTAGAAAAATATAAATGATTTACCGTATAATTTATAAACGGATATTTTTCAAATCTATCAGATGTTAGCTCGGTTTGCGAAACTAAATTATTAGCCCAACACAGTATTAATAAAAAAAATATATGTATTTTGTATTTCAATTATTTATTTTTTAAGTAAGCATTATATTCGTTTATTAACGACGAATAAAAAAAAGTTGCAATTTTTCTTGCTCCCTGTGGGCTAAAGTGAATATAATCTGTAGCAGCAATTTTTTGTTCTACCCAAGTAGGCATACTGTTTTTTCCGCCCATACAATCGTAAATATCAAAAAAAGCACAATCGCTTTCTATAGTCACTTTTTTAATTGCGTCGCGAGTAGCTTCTAAATAAGGGTGTGTAACATATTCTGTACCTTCTTTTACACTCATATCTGCTGGACCAATAAAAATAATACTAGCATTTGGTGCCGCTTTTTTTACAATATTTATTTGATTACGTAAGTAATTTGCATAATTAACAGCCATAGCATCGCTTTTAATGCTTGGCATAACATTACCCCCAAATTGTAAAATAATTAATTTTACATTTAAATAATCATAAAACTGTTTTAATTGTGCAAAATTAATTTGATGAAAAAAAGTACCACTACTGCCTCGTAAACCAATATTATCAACTATTACACCATTATCCGATTCTAACGACACGCCATAAAAATCAGGGCTATCTTTACCTTTAAATTTAAATTCGTGCGTTAACGAACCTTGCCCAACATTATATTCTTTTAAATGTAAATAACCACCAGCATTTAAACTATCTGCCGATACTAATGCAGGGCCATCGTAAAATTCGCACCAAGTTTTTGTTTGTGAGCCTCCATAAAATAATTTTACTTTTTTATAAGCTGTAGTATTACTTCCGCCTAATTTTGTGGTTGTAATTTTTACATCTGAAGTAATTATTCCACTTGAATCGTTTACAACTTTATAACTTACAAATCGATTAAAACCTGCTAAAGCCCCATAATTACTGTGCTTTACGCGTTTGTCTTTTGCTACAAAAACACCGTATCTATCCCAATTTGTATTGTAGGTAACTTTGGTTGAAATACTTGGTGCAACAGGCATTAAAGATATTAAACCTACGCCACTTCCTCCAAATATGGCCTGTAGTTTTAAGCGTAAATAATCAGTAATTCTATCTCCTTCTATTTGACTATCACCGTAATGTAATACCCTAATAGATTTTGGATTTGTTTTTAATTGAGTTAAGGCATCAAAAAAATTCTTTAAAACCAATTTATTTTTATACTGAAGCGTATTTATTAATTTAACGGTAGTGTCTTTTAAATTGTTTGAAGTAGTATCTAATAAATTATTAGTAGTATCCATTGCATCGGCTATAGCAAGTATTTTCGAGATATCTTTTTTATGGGATTTTTTTTCAAATAAAGTTGCTAAAGTTGGAAAATTTAAAGAAATACGTGTGTTTAAATTGATACCATTTTTCGGAAACGAAAAACTCAACAAGCCAAAGGCTAAAAATAAAATAATTACAAATAATAAACTATGCCAAGGCTTGTGCATTTTATAAAATTAAGGTATTGAAGTACTTAATTTACATAGTAGGTAACGAGTTTTACACAATGTAATTTGAATAATTATTCTATCAATATTCTTACTAAAATAGTAGTTTTATATTAAATTATGTGGCTTACAGCATCAAACATAAATTGTAAACATGGCTTTAGTACTCGCTGGGGAGGCGTTTCGGCTACGCCATTTAATACGTTAAACCTGGGTGGATTAGAGGATAGGCCTGAAATTATATTACAAAATAGAAGTTTGGCTTTGCAAAATTTAAACTTAACAATAAGTAATTTATGTTATTTAAAACAAATACACGGCGTTGATGTTTGTAATGCAACAATTGGGCAGCAAATAGGCGATGCTTTAGTTACAAATAAACCAAATTTAATTTTAGCGGTTAGTATTGCCGATTGTTATCCCATTTTATTTTACGACGATGTAAATAAAGTAATTGGCGCAGCACATTGTGGTTGGAGAGGGACAGTTGGAAAAATTGCAAAAAATACTATTACTAAAATGATTGAATTAGGAGCAACACCACATACTACAAAAGTGGCAATTGGTCAAGGTATTAGCCAACATAATTTTGAGGTGGGTAGTGAGGTGATTGAGCAATTTAAAAATAATAAATTTCCGGATTACTGTTGGAAGGGTAATAAAATAGATTTAATTGCCTGTAACAAGTTTGTATTACAACAAAATAATATTTTAGAAAGTAATATTTGGACAATGAACCGCTGTACTTTTGAGGATGATTTTTTTAGTTATCGCCAAGATAAAGGTAAAACTGGTAGAATGTGGGCCATTATAACTTTACCGTAGTATTGAATAAACTATTAACATATTTTTTTGATGATTATCGTTACAAAGCTCAATCGTTTTGGTTTAAACGATTATTGTATGTTTTTGTATTAGTAAAATGTATTTATTGGTTGTGTTTTTATAATTTACTATTTGGGGCTGATTCTATTGTTTATACTGCTCCAAAAACTATTGGGTATGCTAAAGATTTTGCTTTTTATTTATATAATTCTTTATCTATACATTTAAGTTATCTATTTATTTTTGGAGCAATGCTTTGTTGTTTTCTTCCTTTTGTTTTTAATTTAAGCTTTCGTGCTGTCTGGCTCAAGCGTTTAAAGCATATTTGCTCTATTTCTGATTTTATTTTATGGTTATTAATAATAAATATTAATAATAAAATATATCCAACACTTACGGCTGGCGATTATTTATTAAATCAGTTTTTATTTTTTAACTGTTTTATATCATTTTTCCCATCTGAATTCACTCTAAAAAAAGTGTTACATAATTTTGCGTCAGTAGCAATTATCATTCAGCTATGCTTAGTATATTTTTTATCCGCTTTAGTTAAATTAAATAATCACGAATGGTTAAATGGCTCTACCATATCTACAACACTGCAAGTTCATCATTACTCAATAGATTTTTTTTATAACACAAAACAAAATTGGTGGAGTTCAATCATAACCTATAGTGTACTTTTTTATCAATTATTTTTTCCAATTTTAATTTGGTTTCAAAAAATTAAAATACCCCTTATTATTATTGGGGTAATAATACATTTGTTTATTGCATTTATTATGGGATTAACAAGTTTTGGGTTTATAATGATTTTAGGCTACGTTTATTTTTTTCCAACAAAAAAAGTCTGTATTAAATAAATACAGACTTTTTTATAAAACCAATTTAAATTATACGGCTAAGGCTTCAATTTCTAACTGCGCTTTTTTAGTTACTTTTTCAACTACATCAGGAATATTAGTACCCGCTACACCATGTACTTCAACATCAGAAATACCCATAAAGCCTAAAATTTGTTTTAAATAGCTACTTGCTAAATCATAATCGCTTCCAATTGGCGCACCACCAGTAGCTAAAACTAAATACGCTTTTTTACCATGTACTAAACCTTGGTACTGCCCAGGCCCCGAAAAACCAAATGTTACACCCGCACGTACAACTAAATCAATCCAACTTTTTAATGCGGCCGGAATTCCGAAATTGTACATTGGTACACCAATTACATATACATCGGCATTTAAAAATTCTTGCACCACTTCATTAGGTACTTTTAATTCGTTCTTAATAGCATCGCTATGTGTTGATGGATCTGAGTAAAATCCTGCAATCATATTGCTTGTTACCAAAGGTAAGCCTTTACTAACATCACGCGTTACTACTGTAGCATCTTTAAATTTAGATACTAATAAATCAACCAACTTATTACTGTGGCTGTTTGCACCATTTGGGCTACTTTTTATTACTAAAACTTTTTTCGACATATTTTATTTTTTAATGTTTAGAATACAAATATACATACATTACTTAATATACTTTATATAGTTACTATTAAATTTTTGTTAATTTTTTAGTCTTATTAAATTTTTGTAACTTTGTGTTACTAAATGAATACTTTATCTTGTATAGAATGCCCTGTTAAGTTTTTTGTTTCCATTGCTGGTGGTAAATGGAAGTTGGCTATACTTCACAATCTTACCAAAAAAGGCAAACGTTTTAATCAAATTATAGAAGCAGTTAATGGCATTACGCCACGTATGTTAATTAAAGAGTTAAAAGAGTTAGAAGACCACAACCTAATTAAACGCGAAGTATTTGCAGAAACTCCTGTTTTAATTTTATACTCGCTTACGGCCCAAGGTAAATCATTACAACCCGTTATTGGTAATGTGGTTAACTGGAGTGTAAAACACATGCAAGGCATAAAAAAATCTAATATTCATTAATTAATAATATATTTGTAACATGTTTACATCAGAACAATTAAAAGACTTGAATGAGCGCAGTGGCGCGTTGAGGGGGTTTCTTTGACTACGATAAAAAGAAACACGATTTAGAACTTTTAGAAGAAAAAACACTTGACCCCACTTTTTGGAACGACTCTAAAAAAGCCGAAAAAACGTTGAACGACGTTAAACAATTAAAATTGTGGACCGTTTCGTTTGATGAACTTTCTCGTCAAATAGACGATCTTAATACCCTTTACGAATTTTATAAAAGTGGCGATGCTACCGAAGAAGAAACAGTTTTAGAATTTAATTTAGTTTTAAAAAAACTAGATGAAATTGAGTTTAAAAATATGTTGCGTAGCGACGAAGACCGCTTAAGTTGTGTATTGCAAATTAATGCAGGTGCTGGCGGAACGGAAAGTTGCGATTGGGCAAGTATGCTTATGCGCATGTATTTAATGTGGGCAGAAAAACAAGGCTTTAAAGTATCTGAATTAGATTATAATGGGGGCGATGTAGCAGGAATAA
>JAYTRS010000060.1:0-20472 GCA_043746065.1 Bacteroidota bacterium
GCCTAAATGTGTAAGTTTGGATTAGCAAAAAACTAACGCCTGCTTGCGGTCCGTTAGTGGCAATTAAGCGGACACCCAAAAAATGACGACAGAAATAATCACTTCTCATAAAGACCTTTATAGTTGGCTTTCAGACACCCTAAGTAAGACTGACAACGAAAAGCTTACTGATGCTTTTCTCTATAGTTTAAGTTCAAAAGATTTAACGTACAGACCTCATTTAGCGTGCTATGTTTTTGCATCTAGTATTCCTAAACATGACATCGACAAGGAAATTTATCCTTCTGGCAATATCGCGTGTAAATATTGCGGACACTGTGAAACTTGCACTGACGACACTTCACACTTGGACGGAGAATTACATCATTGGGGTGGCGTTCGTGTTCAGGATGTGTTTTGTGCGACTTACTATCTTGACAAGTTTCTATCGATGAAGCCTGTTAAGCCATCAAAAGCAGACTTCGACATTTTTAATAATATCATAGACACAATCCTTCTTGCTGACTCAGAAGCAAAGCCAAGAGATTTAGAAAAAATGTTTGGTAAAATTTTTAAATCAAATAAAGGTCAAAGAGAAATGTTAATCGACCAGCTCGGTGTAATTGGTTTACTTGAGACAGAAAAACACAAAGGTTTTCACACAAAATACATACCACCGAACAGGAGAGAAATTCCTCCTGTACACAAAATCGACTGGACTTTTCCAGTTTGTTGGTGGCGCGGTAAAGACAAAATTAATTTGGACACTTACAAGCATTTCTTTGGACGGTACTCAGAACTAGTTAGACTTTAACTGCCACTAACAGCAAATTCGCCCAATGCGGCGGGATAGGGTCATCGCTCGCGCGCAAAATTTTTGGCCACTTCGTGACATTTTTTTTGCGGCTCACTAATAAACATTTATCTTTAAACAAACATTTGAGCGTATAGACACAGGAAGCTTCGAAAGCCCGCCTACGTCTATTTGCAATACGTTAGGTGCTGGGACATTCCGTTAGACAGAAAACAATTTATATACAAAAATGTGTAAAACTGTTTTTTTAGTAACCCTATATTAAAAAACTAATAATACTAGTATCTCTTTCAAATAATATTCATCAATATGGTTAAACGAATTTAATTCGTCGCTATCCACATCTAACACGCCAATTACAGTATTGTTTTTATTAAAAATAGGAATAACAATTTCGCTTTTGGTTAAGCTACTACAAGCTATGTGTCCTTCAAACTCATTTACATTGGGTACTATTAATGTGTGTGCTTTTTGCCAAGCAGCACCACACACACCTTTACCATTATTAATACGGGTACAGGCTACTGGCCCTTGAAAAGGTCCCAACACTAATTGATTATTTTTTACAAGATAAAAGCCAACCCAAAAAAAGTTTAAACCATATTTTAAAGCCGCACACACATTTGCCATGTTGGCAACGGTATCGTCTTCGCCCGTAAGCAATGCTTGTATTTGTGGTAAAAGTTGTTTATACTTTTCTTCTTTTGTAGAAGCTGTTATTATTAAGTCGTCGGCCATTAGAATTAATGTTTAGAAAAACGCATTTGTAGCACGCCTAAAAATGCTTCTTTAAAAATTTTAGTACTCATTTTACTAACGCCCTCTACCCTATCAATAAAAGTAATGGGTACTTCGGCAATTTTAAATCCTTTTTTATAAGCGCGGTATTTCATTTCTATTTGAAAAGCGTAGCCCATAAATTTAATAGCATCTAAATTAATAGTTTGTAACACTTTACGTTTGTAACATTTAAAACCTGCAGTAGTATCTTTTACGTTAATCCATAAAATCATTCGCACATAAATAGAGGCGCAGTAGGATAAAAAAATACGTTTATTGTCCCAATTACTAACGTTACCACCTTTTACATAACGCGAGCCTACAGCCACATCTGCACCATTTTCGCAAGCCTGTTGTAAACGAATTAAATCGTTAGGGTTATGACTAAAATCGCAATCCATTTCAAAAATAAAATCGTAATTTTTTGCCAATGCCCATTTAAAACCGTGAATGTATGCAGTGCCTAAACCTAATTTTCCTTTTCGCTCTTGTATAAATAATTTATCCGAAAATTCGACTTGTAATTCTTTTACTTTGGTAGCCGTACCATCGGGGCTTCCATCATCTACAATTAAAATATGAAATAGGTTGGGCAATGAGAATACCGTACGAATCATTTTTTCGATGTTTTCGATTTCGTTGTAAGTAGGTATTATAACCAAACTGGCGCTCATTTAATGCGAATATAATTATAATGTAAGAAATACAATGTATAAAAAAGTATAATTATTTAAACAATAATTAAAACTTCTCACCCTCTAATCTAGCAACAACTGCACTTGCTACAGCATTACCTATAACGTTAGTGGCACTACGACCCATATCTAATAATTGGTCAACCGCCAGTAATAATAATAAGCCTTCGCCTGGAATTTTAAATAAACTTAGCATACCTGCAATTACTACTAATGAGGCACGAGGCACACCCGCCATGCCTTTGCTGGTTACTAACAAAATTAACATCATTTTAATTTGGTCGGCCATGGTAATATCAATACCATAACTTTGAGCAATAAAAACGGTGGCAAAGGTCATGTACATAATACTACCATCTAAATTAAACGAGTAACCTAAGGGCAAAACAAAACTAACAATGCGGTTACTGATACCATGTTTTTCTAAAGCTTCAATAGTTTTAGGCATCGCACTTTCGCTACTAGCAGTGCTGAATGCTAATAAAATAGGTTCTTTTACATCTTGCAACAGTTTATAAAATTTAATTTTAAATGCTACACAAATTAAAAACAACACTACAAATACAAAAAATAATAAACCTCCAAAAAAGCAAGCTATTAAATACACATAGCCTCCCAAAACATCTAATCCCTGCTGAATGACGACAGCGGTAATAGCCCCAAATACACCAATGGGGGCAAAATTCATTACAAAATTAGTTACTTTAAACATCACGTGGCTTAAACTTTCAATGGTATTTATAATGGGTTTACCTTGCGCGCCAATACTTGTAGCCGCTACACCAAAAAACAAGGCAAATACCACAATGGGTAAAATATCGTTTGAGGCCATAGAGCGTATTAAGCTTTCGGGAATAACATGATCGATAAAATTTTTAGCATCTTGCGTATTGGCTTTAATACCAGTAGTTGCAGTTACATCGGGCTTATCTAAATGCATTACTTTACCAGGTTCAAAAATATTTACAATTACTAATCCTAATGCCAAGGCTATTAAAGTAGCACTTGTAAAATATATTAAGGTTTTGAGTCCTATTCTGCCAACGCTTTTAAAATCGCCCACCTTAGCCACGCCAATTACTAAAACGGCAAGTACCAAAGGCGCAATTATCATTTTAATAAGGTGTAAAAAAATATCGCTTAAAATAGAAAAGTAATACGCAATTGATTTTTTTTGTTCTTTAAATGCAGTGCTTTCGTATTTAGCAATAGCCTTTTCAACCGAATTTTTTACAGCTACGTTTGAAATGGTTGTTATACTTTGCCTATCGTAAACAAACTTATTTTTAGTAAGCGATACGTTAATGATGTAACCTACCAAAATACCTATTAGCATGGCTAATAGAATAAAAATTATTAGTTTGTTTTTTTTAATGTTCATATTTAATTTTATAAATCGTATAGTAAAACGCTTCAACTCCGCTCAGCGTAACAGGATTTAGTATTTCTAAAATTCTTGTAAAAATTTGGTTATTGTTTTCCGTATTTCTTTTTCATTTCTTCAATATACTTCGCTCTTTCTTCGGGTGTCATTTTCATAATTTCTTGTTGTGTTTTTATTTCTGCCGTTCCACCGCTTGGGTTAGCCGTTGATTCGCCATTTTTAGTATAACCTGTCGGAATATCAAAATCTGTTTTAGTAAATGTTTTTTTATCAATTTTTACTAATTCCATAGTCATATCACCTTCGCGCTCATTTCCTTTTTTTACCATTTTTACTGGTATACCATCGCAACCTGCATCTTTTAAAGCCTTTTCGCGTTTGGCAGTGGTTATTCGTTTATTGCTTTTAAAAGATTCGTTATATTTTTCAAAATCTTTTACCTCTTTTGTATTCCACACTTCGCTGGTTTCGGTACCTTCGGTAATTAAAGCATGTGTGCATTTGTAACCGCTTACAGTTTCATCGCCCAACTTTTTTACAGTATAGGTTTTAGTGTCTTCAGCGTCAGCCGTTTGTTTTTTTGTTTCGCTGTATGTTTTTGTTTTATCGTTAAGCGTATAAATCACATCTGCATTACTTTTTTGTGTTAAATGTTTCATAACCATGCCACCGCCAGGCATTTGCGGTATTACAACATTAAACTCAGATATGCTGCCAAATTCAGAGTAGTTAACTTTAACTATACCCGTTGTATTTTTTGACGAAGTTATTTTATACTCAATAGTAGCACCGTTTTGTGCATTTAATGCTATTGTTGTAAAAGCAATAGCGGTTGTTAAAATGTATTTTATCATTGTGTTCATATTTTAGTCAAATTTATTAAATTTGTTTACAATTATGGCATATCGTTTTATAATACTTTTTTTTAGTTTGTTTTTGATGGGCTGTGAACATTCTGAACAGAAAAAAATTGAACACGCAAAGCCCGAAATTAACCAAAAAAAAATAAACGAATTATTTGTAAAGGCCAACCAACAAGTAATACAAAAAGAAAACGACGAAATGGATTTTTATGTAAAATCGCATAAAATGTCATTTATAAAAACAAATTCGGGCATACGCTATTATGTTTACAAACCAAGTGCAAAAGGCGATAGCATTAAAGAAGGTAACGAAATTAAAATGAATTTTACATTAAGTTTATTAGATGGTACAGAATGCTACAACTCTAAAACAATTGGTGCAAAAACTTTTATTGTTGGCCACGAAGATTTAGAAAGTGGTATTCATAAAGGGGTTCAGTTTTTAAAGCGGGGCGATAAAGCTTTGTTTTTAATTCCGTCGCACTTAGCACACGGTTTGTTGGGCGATATGAACAAAATTCCACCTCAAATGCCAATTATTTATGATGTGGAGGTTTTGTAAGTTTATTTTTGCAATTATTTTTATTTTTTTAATAATAAGTAGCTGTAAAAACACTTCAAAAAAAACAACGTTTACTTATAATAAATTAGGCTATTGGTATCAGCTTATTTCGTTTAACAATAACGCATTACCAAATAATAAAAATACAATGTATTGGTTAGGCGCTACGTTTAAAACTCAGTCAGATTCTGTTTTTTGGAATAGTTATAATAACTTAAACGATAATTTTTTTATAGCATTAAATCCCCATTTACAATCTAATTATTTAAGCCACTTTATTTCAACCAAAACTGAGCAAGATAGTTGTTTGTTGCTTATTAAAACATCTGATTTTTTTGCTCAACAATTTAATACTCATCAAATACCTTTTTTTAGTAAAAACGATAGTGTTGTAAAAATAAACTTAAAAGTAAAACGTATTTACTCTCAAACACAGTTTAAAAATCTTGAGCAAAATTTTGCTAAAAAAGAACTTGAGCAAATTGAAAATTATTTTAATTCTGTACAAAAATTTGAAGCCAGTAAAGATAGTTTAGGCTTTTACTGGATTGATAAACCAACCAAAAACGAATTACCTAAAATTAAAAATGGCGATGATATTTACATAAGTTACCAGGGCAGTTTTTTAAACGGACAAATAGTAGATTCTTCGCCCAAAAAATTTAAAATAACCTACGGCACCCCCGACCAACTTTTAAAAGGTTTAAATTATGTTATAAGTAGGTTAAAATTAGGCGATAATGCAAAAATTATCTTACCTTCACGGCTTACTTTTGGCGAAAAAGGAAGTACTAATAATCTTATACCTCCTTATACACCACTAGTTTACACATTAAAAATTAACGAATAAAAAAACAAAAAAATGAACAAATTAATTCTTCTTTCATCTACAGCATTAGCAATTGGCTTTAGTGCTTGTAAAAGTGGTGGTGGTTCGGCTTACGATGGTTATACACGAACCGAAAACGGCTTACATTACAAATTTTTTAAACATAACGAAAAAGATACCTTGGCTAAAGATGGCGATGGCGTTGTGTTTAGCTACGTTATTAAAACTGAGAAAACCGATTCGTTAGTGGTTGATTCAAAAGCACAAAGCCAAGATGGTAGTGGTTTTACTCGCTTTATGTTAAAGAAAAGTTCGTTTGTAGGGAGCTTAGAAGATGGCATGAAGTTAATGGCTAAGGGCGATAGCGCTTCGTTTATTATTCCTGCCGATTCGTTTTTCTTAAAAACTATGGGCATGAACGAATTACCAAAATCAATTGCTAAAGGAAGTTTTTTAAGAGCAACTATTGTAATGAAAGATATACTTTCTGCCAAGCAAATTGAAGAAAATCAAAAAAAGCAAATGGCCGAACGCGAAGTAATGATGAAGGAAGCCGAAGGCAAAGAAAAAACAGCATTTGATGCTTATTTAGCCGAAAATAAAATTACAGCAAAACCTACCGAAAGTGGTTTAATTTATGTTGAAACTAAAAAAGGCAATGGTAAACACCCAAAAGCTACTGATATGGTAACAGTACATTACACAGGTACTTTATTAAATGGCACAAAATTTGACAGTTCGTTAGATAGAGGCCAACCCGCTGAATTTCCTTTAAACCAAGTAATACCAGGCTGGACAGAAGGCATACAATTAATGAGTAAAGGCAGCAAAGGTAAATTAATTATCCCATCTAAAATTGGTTATGGCGCACAAGGCGCTGGCGAAAAAATACCGCCATTTGCACCGTTGGTTTTTGAAGTTGAATTGTTAGATTTTAAAGAAGCTCCTACTCAACAACAAATGCCACAACAACAACAACAACAACAACATGGCCCTAACGACGGACACGGGCACTAATTTTGTTAAACTATTTGTAAGTAATATTAAAAAACACAAAAAATGAAAAAATTACTTTTAATAATCACAGCAATTTCGGCTTTAAACTTTGGAGCTATTGCGCAAAAAAAACAAAAACAAAAATTAAGCAAAATGGATAAAGAATTTTTAGCAAAACAACCCGATGGCATTTATGCCAAAATTGAGACAAACCGTGGCGATATTTACGCTTTGCTTGAGCACAAACAAGCACCACTTACTGTTGCAAATTTTATTGGTTTAGCCGAAGGCAAATTAAAAAATAACAAAAAAGCAGAAAATGTTCCGTATTATGATGGGCTTAAATTTCACAGAGTAATACCCGGTTTTATGATACAAGGTGGTTGCCCACTAGGTAATGGTACTGGCGACCCTGGTTATAAATTTAATGATGAATTAGATGCTAATAACGAAATTGGAAAAAGAGGCTATAAACGTGGCGTTTTAGCTATGGCTAACTCAGGACAAAATACAAACGGTAGCCAATTTTTTATTATGCACAAAGATTATGCCTTACCATTAAGTTATAATATTTTTGGTATAGTTGTGTCTGGAATAGAAGTAGTAGATTCTATAGCAACCACTCCAAAAAATGGTAGCGATTTACCAAATCAAGATCAACTTATACAACACATTACAATTTTACGTAAAGGTAAAGAAGCTGAAAACTTTGATGCTGCTAAAACATTTGCTGATGTACAAGTTAATGCACAAAAAAAGATACAAGAAGCTGCTGCAAAAGCCGAGGCTGAAGCTAAGATAGCAATGCGCGCTTTTGACTCAGGTAAAACTACTGCAAGTGGCTTAAAATATATTGTTGAAAAAGAAGGTACAGGCGCAACCCCAACCGCTACTAGTAATGTAAAAGTACATTACACTGGCACTTTTATTGATGGCAAAGTATTTGATAGTAGCGTACAACGCGGGCAACCTATTGATTTTGGTTTAAACCAAGTAATTAAAGGTTGGACAGAAGGCGTGCAACTTATGAAAGAAGGCTCTAAATATAAATTTTACATTCCTTACACTTTAGCCTATGGCGAACAAGGTTACCCAGGTGCTATACCACCCAAAAGCGATTTAATTTTTGAAGTAGAGCTTATTAAAATAAACTCGAATAACTAACAAAAAAACCCTCAAATAAAATTGAGGGTTTTTTTGTTTTATGCAAAAGCTGCTTACTGCCAAAATGTTTATATTTGATTTATAAACTGTTTTTATATTTAAATGCAAAAAAAAATTAACTACATATTATATTTATTTCTAATACTAATGAGTAGCCGTTTTTATTGCCAAATAAAAATAGATACCGTTTTATTTAATAAAGAGTATAAACAAATTAATAAATTTTTAGAAACTAAAGTTGACTCAGCTCTAACGTTAATAAAACAAAATTTAGTGAAAACATTACGGTTAAAATATGCAAGTGGCTACTCAAAAAGCAACTTACAATTGGCTCGTTATTATACCTTAAAAGGCTTTAACGATTCGGCCATTTTATATACACCAATAGCAATAAAATATGCAAGAGTTAGTAAAGATAGCGCCTTAATCGTAAATAGCTATTTATCTCATGCCAGAGTATTAGCCAACACTGCCAATTATAACGAAGCGGTAGAAAACTGTTTATTAGCCCAACGTTTTGCTGAAGGATTAAAAGACAGCAAACTAAACATAAAAGTTTTTCACGATTTAGGGTATGTATACAGTAACATTGGTACCATTCAAAAAGCAATAAACTATTATAAAAAAGGCTTAGCCATTGCTAAACTTAATAACGATACGTTTAATATTGCAAATATTACTGCTCGTATTGGTGGCGAATTTAACACCTTAGGCAAGTACGATTCTTCCTTATATTATGGCAAAATAGGACTATATAATTTTAAATTAATAAAACACAAACGGGGCATTGGCGCCACATTAACAAATTTAGCCGCTACTTATAACTCTTTAAAACAAATAGATAAAGCAATAGAAATAACCAACGAAGCCTTAAAAATTAGAACCGAACTTGGTGACGATTATGCAATTACCATTTTAAAAAATAATTTAACCCAATGCTATATTGATAAAAAAGAATATACCAAAGCACTACAAATAGGTAAGGAAGCCGAATTATTAAACGCAAAGCAAAACGATTTAAGTTTACAAACCGAAAACTATGCCTGCCTTAAAACCATTTATCACCAACTAAACCAAAACGATTTGGCTTACCTGTATGCTAACAAATATATTTTATTAAAAGATTCGTTTTACAATAAAACCAATTTAAAAGCCTTAGGCGAATTACAAGCCAAATACGAAAACGATAAACAAGAAAAAGAAATTACCCTTTTACAATTAGAAAAAAAGAATGTAGAAGAGAAAACCGAAGCCGAAAATAAGCGTAGCAATATCATCTTAATTTCAATAACCAGTGTATTAGCGTTAATTATAGTGTTTGCAATGATGCTGTATAAACGCTTTAAACAATCCATAAAACAAAAACAAATTATTGAAAAACAAAAACAATTAGTTGACGAAAAACAAAAAGAAATTATTGATTCTATTAACTACGCGCTTACTATTCAACAAGCAATTATTCCTACCGAAGAAGATTTAAAACTCGAAACTAAAAACGCCTGTGTGTTTTTTAAACCAAAAGATATTGTAAGCGGCGATTTTTATTGGTATAGTAAATTAAATAATTACCTATTTATTGCCGTAGCCGATTGTACCGGCCATGGGGTTCCTGGCGCTTTTATGAGCCTAATGGGTATATCGTACCTCAGCGAAATTATTAACGAAAATAAAATTATTGATACAGATGTAATTTTAAACAATTTACGTAGCAAAGTAATTTCTAATTTAAATAAAACAACCAATACTAAAGCAAAAAGCGATGGTATGGATATTGTGATTATTCGTATAAATACCGCCACTTTGCAACTACAGTTTAGTGGCGCAAACAATACCATTTATATTATTCAAAACACACAATTAAGCGAGTTAAAAGGTAATAAAATGCCCGTTGGTTTATATACCGATGTTTTAAAACCATTTACCAAAACCGAACTTCAGTTAAATAAAGGCGATAAACTTTTTGCAACTACCGATGGTTTGCCCGACCAGTTTGGCGGCCCCAAAGGTAAAAAATTTATGTATAAACAACTTGAGCAATTACTGAGCTCTGAACCTAACCTATTACAACTTAAAAAAAATATAATATCTAATTTTGAAACCTGGAAAGGAAATAACGAACAAATTGATGATATAACCTTTGTAGGAATAGAATTTTAACTAAATCGCTACGCTGGTATAACAATAATATCTTTGTATCTTCGTTATCTTATATAATTGAGCCTTTTAAAAACATATTATTCTGTTATTTTTTTAGTATTTGCGTTGCATGTAACATCTCAAACAGCAACAATTAGCGGCTATGTAAAAAGTACCGAAGGCGAAGCAATAGAAAATGTAACTATTGGTGTAAAAGAAAATTCGCAACAAAATACTCAAAGCAATGATAAAGGTTTTTATACCCTCACCATTGATGCCCAAAAGCCTATTAGCATTGTATTTTATAATATTAATTTTGAAGTATATAATTATACAATTACTGCTAAAAATGGCGAAAAAATTAACTTAAACCCAAAACTAAAATTTAAAAACACATTTAGTGTTATTGAAGTTACCGATACAAAAGATAGAAATAACGAAGTGGTACGCATCGACCCAAAATTATTTACACAGTTACCCTCGCCCACTGGCAATATTGAAGATTTAATTAAAACACAAATTGGCGTAAGTAGTAATAACGAGTTAAGTAGCGGTTACAGTGTGCGTGGCGGTAATTTTGACGAAAATTTAGTTTACGTAAACGATATTGAAGTGTATCGCCCATTTTTAGTACGTAGCGGCCAGCAAGAAGGCTTAAGCTTTGCTAACCCTAACATGGTACAAAGCATTAATTTTAGTAGTGGGGGCTTTGAAGCCAAATACGGAGATAAATTAAGCAGCGTGTTAGACATAACTTATAAAAAACCTTTAAAATTTGCTGGTACTGCCTCTGGTAGTTTTTTGGGCGGTAATGTGCAATTAGAAGGCATTAGTAACAACCGCCTAATTGCTTGGAATATTGGCACACGCTACCGCACCAATAGTTATTTACTAAAAGGCTTAGATACAAAAGGAGAATACAAGCCCAGCGCATTAGATGTACAAAGTTTTATTACTTTTAATATAAATCCAAAATTTAAAATAGAACTTTTAAGTAGCATAGCACAAAATAAATATTTTGTAAAACCTACCAATAGGCAAACTAATTTTGGCACCGTAAAAGATGCTTTACGATTTACTGTTTACTTTGATGGACAAGAGTTAATGCAATACACCACTTTTATGAGTGGACTTTCGGCAACATACAGGCCGCGCGCAAACACAAAACTAAAATTTATAACCTCTGCTTATAGAGCTAACGAACAAGAACTTTATACCGTACAAGGTCAGTATTATATTGATCAATTAGAGGCCGATTTAGGAAAACCAAATTTTGGTCAAGTAGCCTTTAACCGTGGTGTTGGTACGTTTATAAATAACGGACGAAATTATTTAACCGCCACCGTTTTTAATTTTGAACACAAAGGCACGCGCTATTTAAAAAATAATAACGAATTATTATGGGGCGCACGCTATCAATCAGAATTAATACAAGATAAATTAAGCGAGTGGCGAATTATAGATTCAGCTGGGTTTATAATACCTTACAGCCCCACCGAAATAAATTTAATTGATGCCTATAAAACAAAAATAACATTGCCTAGTTCGCGTATGCAGGCTTACACACAATACAATTATAACAAAGTATTAGCCGATTCGTCAACCATTAATATAACCGCTGGCGTGCGTGGTAATTACTGGACAGTAAATCAACAACTTGTAGTTTCGCCTCGCGTTACCATTGCTTTTAAACCCAACTGGCGTCGCGATTGGCTATTTAAAGTAAGTGGTGGCTTATATTACCAACCCCCATTTTACCGCGAGTTACGTAACATTGGTGGCACTATTAATACACAAGTAAAGGCACAACAAAGTATACACTTTGTATTTACAAGCGATTATAATTTTAAAATGTGGGATAGGCCTTTTAAACTCATCATGGCGGGTTACTTTAAAGATTTAAAAAATATAATTCCCTACGAAGTGGATAATGTTCGGATACGCTATTTTGCAAATAATAATGCTAAAGGTTTTGCCACAGGGGCCGATGTTAGAATAAATGGCGAATTTGTAAAAAGTGTAGAAAGTTGGGCTACCATTGGCTTTTTGAGAACATATGAATACAGTAAAGATAATATTCACTACAACTATTTTAATAAAGATGGTGAGCAAATTGTAAGAGGCTATACGTTTGACCAAGTTAAAACCGATAGCCAAAGAGTAGACCCTGGCTATATCCCACGCCCAACCGATCAATTAGTAACCTTTGGTATGTTTTTTCAAGATTATTTACCAAAAATACCCGCTATAAAATTTAATTTAAATTTACAATTTGGTAGCGGTTTACCATTTGGCCCACCCACACATTTACGTTGGCAACAACTTTTACGTATGCCTCCGTATAGAAGAGTAGATGCAGGTTTTGCGTATAATGTTATAAAAGAAAATCGGGAGTTTAAGAAAAAAAATGTGTTTAATAATTTAAAAGAAATGTGGCTTTTTTTAGAAGTATTTAATTTATTACAAGTACAAAATACCGTTTCATATACTTGGATACAAGATGTAACTGGCAACCGTTACGCAATTCCCAATTACTTAACCAATAGGCAAATTAATGTGCGCTTACAAATACGTTTTTAATAGTGCAAGGCTATACAATACATATTATTGAAGATGAGGTAAATTTAGCCAATACGCTAAAATTAAATTTAGAGTTGGAGCACTACAAAACCATTGTTTCTATTACTGGTAGCAGCGCTCTTATCGATTTTGATAAAAACAAACAATACATTCATTTAGTATTATTAGATGTAATGTTGCCCGATGTAAATGGTTTTGAAATTTGTAAATTCATTAAACAAAAAAGCCCTGCCACGCCCGTAATTTTTTTAACTGCAAAAAACCAAACTATTAATAAAATAGAGGGTTTAAAATTGGGGGCGGATGATTACATTACTAAACCTTTTGATTTAGAAGAGTTATTACTTAGAATAACTAACCTTATTAAACGCACACAAAAACAAAACAATGCCGTGTTTAAATTTAACAATGGTGCAATAAATTTTGAAACTTTTGAAATTGTTGATGTGTTAGGTAATAAACGCAGCATTTCTAAACGCGAAATAGGCTTACTACATTTACTAACTATAAATGCCAATAAGGTAATTTCGCGCGATGATATTATTGAAAAATTATGGGATGTAAACGAAAATGCATCGGCACGAACAATAGATAATTATATTTTAAATTTTAGAAAATGGTTTGAGTTAAACCCTAAAGAGCCTGTTTATTTTCACTCGATACGAGGAGTAGGCTATAAATTTACAATGGATACCTAGTTTTTTTAGCCTTAAAACATTAAGTTTTTTTTACTCACTAATTCTTCAACGGCAATAGATTGTACTTGTAAAAAATCGCTAACGGTTTTTAGTTTATCAATAATTTTAAATTGATAGTTGTGCAAATCTTCGCCTTTTAAAATAATAAAATAATCAGTTTTCGGTAATTCTTTTATTAATCGCACACTTTCATCAACATTAGTTTCTGCAAATAAATCGTTAGTGTTTGTTGCGTGTATGTTTGGTTTTTCAAAATTACTTTGGTTAGGTATTACGTTATATTCTAAGCCCAACTCTTCATCTTTAAAACCATAAAGCGAAAAATTAAACAGCTTACCGTCTTTTAAATTAAAGGGTTCTATAGATTGCAAGTACAAATTAATTTTTAACACATCGTTAATAGCACTAATAATTTGGTATTGGTTATTTGGACACATAATGCCAATGAGCACAAAATCAAAATCATCGTTAACGGTATTTAAATTATATTTAGCCAACTTGTTTTTGTAATTCTTGTAATGTTAATTGTGCTGCTTTTTGTTCGGCTACACGTTTACTATAATTTTCAAATGTTATATAGGGTTTGTCATTAATTATAGTTTGTATAATATATATTTTGTTTGCTCCCTGTCTATCTTCACTTAACAGCTTATACTCTAAAATATATTTATTTTTTTGGCAATAAATTTGCAATTGGCTTTTATAATCCTCGTTTGTTTCAGCCAATTCGCTCACATCAACATGGGTTTGTATAATTTTAGTAAGTACAAACTTTTTTGTTTTTTCGTAGCCAATATCCACATAAACAGCGCCAATAAATGCCTCAAAAGCATCTCCATAGGCACTACTTTTTGTTTTTTCGTTATGGCTTAGGCTTGCTTTTAAAAATGTATTAAAGCCAAATTTTAATGCCAACTCTTTTAAATGCTGGCCATTTACAATTTTGCTTCTTAATTGAGTTAAAAAACCTTCGTCTTTAAACGGATAAATTTTAAATAAATGTTCGGCTATAATAGCTCCTATAATAGCATCGCCTAAAAACTCTAGGCGTTCGTTACTGGGCGATGAAGTAGTATCTTTTTTACTAGTAACGCTGCTGTGTGAAAATGCTTGTTTGTATAACGTAATGTTTTTTGGCGCAAAGCCTGTGGTATGCTTTATCCATTTTTTAAAATCTTTATCGCTTTTGTTGTTTTTAAGTACAACCAATTGCAATAAAAAGTTTTTAAAAGCCAAAATATTATGGGTTAAATTTTTTAATTACCACAGCCGCATTATGTCCCCCAAAACCAAAAGTATTGCTAATAGCAATGTTTACAACACGTTTTTGCATTTTGTTAAGTGTAAGGTTTAGTTTTGGGTCAATGTCAGGGTCTGCTGTTACGTGATTTATAGTTGGGGGAATAATATCATTTTTAACAGCTAAAATAGTAGCTATACCTTCAATAGCGCCAGCTCCACCCAATAAATGTCCAGTCATACTTTTGGTAGAACTAATATTTAATTTGTAGGCTTGTTCGCCAAAAATAGTGGTAATAGCTTTTAATTCGGCAGTATCACCTAATGGTGTACTTGTACCGTGTGTATTTATGTAATCAATTTGGTTTGGTAAAATTTCGGCATCTTTTAAGGCACGTTGCATTACCAAAGTAGCTCCTAAACCCTCTGGGTGAGGTGCTGTAATGTGGTGTGCATCGGCACTCATGCCTCCACCAATAATTTCGGCATAAATTTTTGCTCCTCGTGCAAGGGCATGTTCTAATTCTTCTAGTACAATAGCGCCACCACCTTCGCCTAAAACAAAACCATCACGGTCTTTATCATAAGGGCGGCTAGCTGTTGCTGGGCTATCGTTACGGGTACTCATGGCTTGGCAAGCATTAAAGCCTCCTACTCCACTTTCGTTAATGGCAGCTTCGCTTCCACCACTAATAATGGCGTTAGCTTTACCTAAACGAATATAATTAAAAGCATCAATTAAGGCATTGGTAGAAGAAGCGCAAGCCGAAACGGTAGTAAAGTTAGGGCCACGTAAACCAAAACGTATAGAAATATGACCGCTGCAAATGTCAGCAATCATTTTTGGAATAAAAAAGGGATTAAAACGGGGAGTACCATCGCCTTTAGCAAAAGCAAACGTTTCGTTTTGAAAAGTATCTAAACCTCCAATACCACTTCCCCAAATAACGCCAATTTCATTTCTATCAATACCTTCGGCATCTAAACCACTATCGGCAAATGCTTGTACACTTGCTGCAATACCATAATGGCTATAGGCATCCAATTTACGCGCTTCTTTTTTATCAAAATAATCTTCAACTACAAAACCTTTTACTTCACAAGCAAATTGGGTTTTAAATTTAGATGCATCAAAACGTGTAATAGACGCAGCTCCGCTAACACCATTAATAAGATTGTTCCAGTAATCGTTAACATTACTGCCCAATGGGGTTACAGCACCTAAGCCTGTAACTACTACACGTTTTAATTGCATAAAAAATTATCCTTTTGCGTTTGCTTCAATGTAAGCAATAGCATCGCCTACGGTACCAATTTTTTCAGCTTGTTCGTCTGGTATAGCTATATTGAATTCTTTTTCAAATTCCATAATTAACTCTACTGTATCTAATGAATCGGCTCCTAAATCGTTAGTAAAACTAGCCGTTGGAGTTACCTCTTTTTCATCAACACCTAATTTATCAACGATGATTGATTTTACTTTGTTTGAAATGTCTGACATTATATTTGTTTTAAAATTTTCACAAAAATAAAGATAACAACGTTAAAACAAAATTTTAAATACTCTTTTAGAGTAAATTTTTTAACAAAAAGTTAATATTTGAAGCCAAAAAACTCCTAACCTATTAAAAATAATAGGTTTAGGAGTTTATATGTTTACAAATAAATTAAGCTGTTTTTCGAACAACATGCCTATGATGACGATGAGAATTGTGTTTATGTCGTCGTTTAACCTCCTCTTCGCCTTTTATTACGTGATTAAAAATGTAATAAAGCAACAAACTTCCACCCACAATGCCAGTAATAATATAAATACCTATCGGATCTCCAAAATTATTACTAATTGTCTTTTCAAAACTGTTCCAGGCCCCAGCTTTGGCTTCAAAACTTACTGCAAGCAACAATCCTAACAGAATTGTAAACGCTTTAAACGGTGTTTTTTTCATAATTATTATGTTTTAATAACCCTAAGCTTGGGCATTGTGCTAAGCGCAATGCTTACACAGGGGTTTGTTTCTTATGTATTTAAACGAACAAAACCCCAAAAAGGTTGGGCAAAAACCCATATTTTTGTAAAAATTTATATTTTTTTATAAAAAAAATTATACTTACATTTGTATCGCAAAATAAAAAGAGTTGAAGGATAGGGGGACAAAAAAGTCCCCTATTTTATTGCTAAAAAATTGATAACAAAAGATTACATATTAAAATTATTAAACCAACATTTAGGTAATGGAAACGTATTTGTTACTGGTATTAGAGTAAGTAGCAGTAACGAAATAAATGTTTTTTTAGATGGTGATACAGGAGTTACCATTGCTGATTGCGTTGCCGCTAGTCGTTTTTTAGAAAAAAATTTAGATTCAGAAAAAAACGATTTTAGTTTAGATGTAAGTTCGCATGGTGCTACCACTCCTTTAGTAATGCCACGCCAGTATACTAAACACTTAGGGCGCGATTTTCAAATAAAGCTAAACGACGATACAAAATTAGAAGGTAAATTATTAGAATTTAATGCCGATGAACTAAAATTAGAATACAGCGTAAAAGAAGATAAGCCCATTGGCAAAGGCAAAGTTTTAGTAACAAAATACCATATCATACAATACAATCAAATAAAAGAATCAAAAATTAAACTTAAATTTTAACAACAAAACAATGGAAAGTGCAGCAAACCTGATAGAATCGTTTTCGCTATTTAAAGACGATAAAAACATTGATAGAGCAACATTAATGAGCATTATTGAAGATGTGTTTAGAAGCATGCTTATTAAAAAGTATGGTTCAGATAAAAATTTCGATATCATTGTTAATCCTGATAAAGGAGATGTGGAAATATTTAAAAATCGTAAAATTGTTGACGATGAGTTTGCTGAAGATTCGTTTGATTATGATGAAAATAAACACATAAGTTTTAGCGAAGCACAAAAAATTGAACCCGATTTTGAAATTGGCGAAGATTTATCCGAACGCGTTAAATTAGATGATTTTGGCCGTCGTGCCGTATTATCAGTACGCCAAAACTTAGTACAAAAAATATTAGAATTAGAAAAATCTGAAATTTATAACAAGTACAAAGAAAAAGTTGGCGAAGTTATTACTGCCGAAGTTTACCAAGTTTGGAAAAAAGAAATTATGTTAATGGATGATGAGGGCAATGAGTTATTACTTCCAAAAACCGAGCAAATACCCTCTGATTTCTTTAAAAAAGGCGATACAGTAAAAGCAGTAGTTAGTAAGGTTGATTTAAAAAATGGTACGCCAAGTATTGTCGTATCTCGCACATCGCCCGTATTTTTAGAGCGCTTGTTTGAAACCGAAGTACCTGAAATTTTTGATGGATTAATTACTATTAAAAAAATTGTACGCGAACCAGGCGAACGTGCAAAAGTAGCCGTTGAAAGTTACGACGATCGTATTGACCCTGTTGGTGCTTGTGTAGGTATGAAAGGCTCACGTATTCATGGCATTGTGCGCGAATTAAAAAACGAAAACATTGATGTTATTAACTACACAACCAATTCGCAATTATTAATTCAACGCTCGTTAAGCCCTGCAAAAATTACTAATATTAAGTTAAATGAAGATACTAAGCGTGCCGAAGTATTTTTAAAACCCGACCAAATTAGCCTTGCCATTGGTAAAGGTGGTTTTAATATTAAATTAGCAGGTAAATTAACTGGTTACGAAATTGATGTTTTCCGCGATACAGATGTAGATATTGATACTGAAGATGTGGACTTAGAAGAATTTGCAGACGAAATTGAAAGCCATGTAATTGAAAAATTAAAATCTATTGGTTGCGATACAGCAAAATCAGTATTAGAATTAAACGATGCCGAATTAGCTCGCAGAACAGGATTAGAAGAAGATGTTATTGCTAGCGCACGCGCTGTATTAGCATCAGAATTTGAAGATTAAACTAATTTATTTAAGAGGGCACTTAGCTGTTATCCTAAGCCTAGTCAAAGGAAAGCCTATTGTCCGCTTAAAATAAAATACTACTAAGGGTTTACAACTTTCCAAAATAAAGTTGGGTACTTACAAAATTAAATAGAAGGAAAAATAAAATATGTCAGAAGGAACATCAACGCTTCGATTAAGCAAAGTAGCAAAAGAATTCAACCTTTCATTAGGAAAGATTGTAGAATTTCTTGGCTCTAAAGGTCTAAAAGTAGACAGTAACCCCAACGGAAAAATTGGCGATTCTGAATACAAGCTATTGCTTAAAGAATTTTCGAGCGATAAATCTGCACGCGAAGAAGCTCAACATGTTTCGCAAAATAGTATTAAAATTAAGCGCGAAACGATTGTTTTAGACGATTTAAAAGCTAAAAAAAATAAAGAAGATGATGCCGACGAAATAGTTATTAAAGATTTAACTGTTGTTCAAACAACCGTTATAACCCCAAAAATTGTTGAAGAAGCAAAAGAAATAATTGAACCGGTTAAACAAACTACCGAAACAGTTGAGGGCCCAAAAATACTTGGCAAGGTAGATTTAGATTCGATGAATTTAAAAACCAAACCTAATAAAAAAACCAAAAAGGTTGAAGAAGAAAAACCAACAAAAGGTAAAAAGAAAATAGTAGATGAAGTAAAAGAAGTAGTTGCTGAAGTAATTCCTGTTATTGAAGTGCCTGTTATTCCAACAATAGTTACACCACCAGTAGTAGAATTTATTGAGACCAAATACGAAAAACTAGAAGGGCCAAAAATTTTAGGAAGTATCGTATTGCCCGTTATAAAAGAAACTCCTAAAAAACAAATTGGCGATGCGCGTACAAAACGTAAACGCATTAAAAAAGGTGGCTTAAGCCCCGAAGAAATTAAAAAAGTAGGCACCGAGCAAACTAAAATTGCCGACGAGCGCAAAAAAGAAAAATACGGCACACCTCGTGGCAATACGCCATTTAACAAAGGTCCACGTACAAATACAAATGCTAATACGCCCGCAAAACCTCGCCACGAATTAACAGAAGAGGAAATACAAAAACAAATTAAAGAAACCCTAGCGCGTTTAAGTTCAAAAGGTAATAAATCTAAAACATCAAAATATCGTAGAGATAAGCGTGACGACGTAAGAGGTAAAATGGCCGAACGTGCCGTTATTGCTGAAGAAGACAGAAAAACGCTTACCGTTGCCGAATTTGTTAGTGCTAACCAATTAGCAAAAATGATGGATGTACAAGTAACTCAAATTATTAGTACGTGTATGAGTTTGGGTTTATTTGTTAGTATTAATCAACGATTAGATGCCGAAACGATTAGCATTGTGGCCGAAGAATTTGGTTACAAAGTGGCCTTTGCAAGTGCCGAAGATATTGAAACCATAAAAGAAGAAGAAGCCGATAAGCCAGAAGATTTAATTACGCGTGCACCAATTGTTACCGTAATGGGTCACGTTGACCACGGTAAAACATCGTTATTAGATTTTATTCGTAAAGCAACCGTTGTGGCTGGCGAAGCGGGTGGTATTACTCAACATATTGGTGCTTATAACGTACAATTAGCCGATGGCAGTGGACGTAGTATGACATTTTTAGATACTCCCGGTCACGAAGCCTTTACCGCTATGCGTGCCCGTGGTGCTAAAGTTACCGATATTGCAATTATTGTTATTGCCGCTGATGATAGCGTAATGCCTCAAACAAAAGAGGCAATTAACCACGCTCAAGCAGCTGGTGTACCAATGATTTTTGCCATTAATAAAGTGGATAAGCCAGGCGCTAACCCGGATAAAATTCGCGAAG
>JAYTRS010000061.1:0-2233 GCA_043746065.1 Bacteroidota bacterium
TTACAGTTACACTACTAATTGCTGTATTACTACTAACACAACCTAAAGAGCTAGTACCTGTAACATTATAGTTAGCATTGGCTGTTGGCGTTACTACCGAAGCACCACCGCTAATAGTGAAAGTACTTGCACCACTTGGTGTAATGGTAAATGAATTACCTGAACATATTGCACCGCTATTTACTGAAACGGTTGGTGTAGCATTTACAGTAAGTGTTTTTGTTACTACATTTGATACACAACCCGCTGTATTAGTACCTACAACCGAATAAGTTGTAGTAACTGAAGGCGTTACAGCATAAGTTGCAGTGTTTGGTCCAGCAGTCCATACATATGAACTCACATTGCCACTTGCTGTAAATGTTACTGACAAACCTGCACATGTTACACTTGCACCTAAAATACTTACTGTAGGCCCAACAAATGCCAATGCGGCGATACCAGATGCTACTCCCCCTGGAGATACCCAATTTGACGTTGTACCTGTTAAATTAACACCTGTTAATGTACCGGTATAAGCATTACCCGAAGCATCAATTAAAGTAGTAACCGCTGGGTTTGCTGATGCTGGAACACCTTGATTAAAATGATAATTAGCTAATAAACCATTGACTGATGTTGCTATTTCGCCCGTTAAATTATTTTGTATCTCTGGTTGGCATAAAGCACGATTCCAAATCCTCACCTCATCAATATCGCCAATAAAGTTCTCGTTATTAGAATTACCACCAATAATCAACGAGTTTGTTGGCGTACCTAAAGATGCGTAGTTTACCGCAGTAGTAGCAGATAATACACCATTAATATAAATCGAACTTACTGTTCCATTCCATACGCCAGCAACGTGCTGCCATACATTAAGTGTTGGACTTACCGCCGAATTTGTACTTAAATACCCTCCGGTATTAGAATTGCCTACCCAAAACTGATAATTACTTGCCGAAATTCTTATTAAAAATTGCATTTGGTTTCCAGCAGTATTATAATTTCCAACAACACAACTTAAACCCGGTAGACTGGTAGGTCTAATCCAAGCTTCAACAGATATTTTATTTGAAGTAGATAAAGAAGTGCTTATTGCAGATGGTAAAACCACATTATCTCCAGGAGCAGTGCCATCAAAATTTAATGCCGAACCCGTTGTAGCATATCCTACCCAAGTAGTTCCATTACAAATAAAATATAAACCATTACAGTATGAAAGATTGTAATTTGATGGGGTACCCGCTGTAGCTGGAAATTGAACCGTACTAACATAAGCACCCGTTGTATAATTTATTAAATAAGCTCTTCTATTAATATAATCATAAACAGCATACTCAGCACCAGGTATACCAGTGTAAAAACCATAGGTAGCCAAGTTGCTAATTGCAACAGGCAAACCCGTAATAGTAATGGTTGATACTAATAAACCAGTACTACGGCTATGTTTTTTAATGGTACCACCACCATCATAATACACTACTTGATTGGTTGTAGGATCAAACTGCCCACCAGCTTGTTGGCTTGGTTGTTGGTTGGTAGACGCTATAGCACCAGCGCCAGTAGGCACACCCGTACCTGATAAAGCCATAGTGTAAATACCAGCCGAGTTGTAACTATTACCCTCTAACGTATTAGTAAGGCTATTCCACCACAAACCTCTAGCATCATAACACTCGCTAATTGTAGCTAATGGGGAACCACCGGTTACTGTATAAGTAGATAAGTTATTACAACTACCACCACCAGAACTAGCATAGTATAGGTTAAAGGTTGGATTATAAGCTACCTCAATAGGGGTGCTTGGTGCACCAGTAAGGGTAACAATACCCACCGCCGTTATGGTTTGGGCTAAAATTGCAGTTTTAAAAGCTAAAAGTGCTAAAGCTGTTGTAAATAGTTTCTTCATATTTTATTATATTTTTATAATTTTAACGAAAGTACATAAAAATAACAGTTAATTTAAAAAATGGGGTGAATAACCAAATTATGTATGTGAATGACAATACAGAATTTAGTTTTTATTTAATAACGATTAGTCTCTTTTAAAATTTTAGTTGATTACCTCTAGAAACTGGTATTTCTATGTCGTTAATAAAAACACTTTTAGACGTGCTTTTTGTAATTTTAGTAATGTTTACAATGTATGAACGATGGGTACGGTGAAATATGTGCTGGGGTGTATTTTCCTTAAACCAATCTAAACTATTTCTAAGTGTATATTTTTTTGATGTTGTATAAATATGAATGT
>JAYTRS010000062.1:0-2232 GCA_043746065.1 Bacteroidota bacterium
ATATACTTATACTCATTATAATTAGTTTTTATCTGTTGCTCAACGTTTTGATGTTTATACTTTTTTGCATGTTTTTTTATATGTTCGTTATAATATTGCCTACGTTTTAATTCTTGTTCGCTAAAGGTATAGTTTTTACTTGTTAGCTTTACTTCAGCAAAAGATTGGTGTTGGTGATAGGTTAATTTATAATCATAACTCGCTTTTAAAGTTGCGTTAGAGAGGGCTTCGTAAGCTTTTAAAATTTTGGTAAATTGCTCTTTTCCGTTTGGATTTTTATCGGGATGATATAATTTAGCTAATTTGCGAAAGGCAATTTTAATATCGCTAATGCTTGCTTGAGGTGTTAGCCCTAATATTTGATAGTAGTTTTGCAATTTTATAAAATTACAAAAAAAATAGTTTAGTTTGCTTCTGTAATAATTGATTTTAATTGTGGTGTTTCAAATACTTGATAATTTCCTTTATCATCGCTATAAATTAAATACGCTTGTAATTCTGTATGTTGTAATAAAAACGCTTTAGCTTTTTCTAATCCCATAACTAAAATACCTGTTGCATTGGCATCGGCCGAAATACAATCTTTTGCAAACACCGACGCACTTAATAAATTATTTTTAGTTGGGTAGCCCGTTTTAGGATTAATATGATGTGCGTATTTTATGCCATCTTCAATAATAAAACGACGGTAATTACCGGAAGTAGCAAGGGCCATATTTTCTATTTTTGCAATTGCTGTTAATGGGTTTTCAGATTCTTTATTATCAATGGGTTTTTCAATACCTACTGACCAATTGTCTCCGTTTGGCTTTTTACCTTTTGCATATATCTCTCCACCAATTTCTACAAGATAAGAGCGTGCGCCCTTAGTATTTAAAAATTGTGCTACCACATCTACCGAATAGCCTTGTGCAAAGGCATTAAAATCTAACGCCACTCGAGGGTCTTTTTTAATAATTTTATTGCCTTTTAATGTTATTAAATTAAAGCCTACAAATTTTAAAATACTATCTATTACCGCTTTTTCTATTTTTTGTTTTTTACCTGGACCAAAGCCCCAAACGTTTACTAGAGGGTAAACGGTAGGATCAAAAGCCCCACTAGTATTTTTATACACTTGTTTTGCTTTATTAAAACAGGTCATAAAATAAGCGTCAACTTCTACATTTTTTTGGTTTGTGTTTATTCTCGATATAATTGAAGTAGGTAAATAAGTAGATACCGATTTATCAAAATCTTGTAATATTTTTTCAATTTCGGGTTTAAAATCTCTATTTAAACTATCAAAATAAGTAATGTGATACGTGGTACCTTGAGCGTAACCTTCTATTTTAAAAGGCTCTGAGGTGTGTTGTGCAAAAATTAAGTTTGTAAAAAATATAAAACCAAAAGTTAAGCTTATTTTAAAACTATTCAATAGGGAAACTCTATTTAATCCGTTTTTCATCGTTGAACTTCATTTTTGAAAGCCTCAAATACGCTAGTATTCTGCGTTTTCAAAAACTTATTCGCCTTGAAAAATGAATTTTTAGAGATTCTCATTACTCGTTTTTTTACTAGCATTAAGATATTCATCTGTAAAGTGCGTTTTACTCTTTTCTTTCGAAAACTTTTCTGTATTATAAGAAGTTGAATTTCCTTTTGGAATGGATAAAGATACCCACTTTTCATTACACAACATTTTACCAATAAATACAATTTGGCCAATGTGATAAGGGTAATGTGCTAACTGGCGGTTAATAGCTTCTGTTATGGTATGTCCCTGATGACGTATGTATATTAAGTTGTTATAATCAACTTCAGTTATTGAATTTAAGGCTGTAAACAGGCAATGCCAACCTTTTTCCCAAAGTTGTAAAATTTGTATTTGAGTAGCACTATCGTTTTCAAATTCGGCATCGCGATTACGCCATTCTTTTTCACCATCGCTGGTAAAAACATCTGTCCAACGGCTTTGCATATTGCCACTTAAATGTTTTATAATGGTAGCAATACTGTTACTTTCGGCATTATATTGCCAAAATAATTGTTGGGGGCTAAGTTGGTTTATTGTTTTTTCGCCAAGTTGCTTGTAATATTCAAATTGTTTTATGGCGCTGCTTAAGTATTCTTTGTTCATACTTAAAATAAGTTAAAACTTATAATCCTTATAATCTCTAGTAAATTCGCCTTCTTCAAACTCGGGGTTTACTTGTAAAAAATGGTAATTGTATTCTTCAAACAAACCGCCAT
>JAYTRS010000063.1:0-7092 GCA_043746065.1 Bacteroidota bacterium
AGCACATTAATTTTTTAAACACGCATGTTGCCGAAGTAATTTATGCCAACGGAAAAGATATGCTATTGGTGTCGCCCATAGCAAAATTAAACGAGGTAAATATAAAAGAGCCCAACCCAACGTGGTTTAAAGGCAGTGCTCGCCCAATTTTATCCGATCCATCAAACTATAAAGAATTAAAACCAAACGAAACTACCCAACCCGATAAAAATGAAAACAATACTAAAGGGATAGATTTTGATAATTATAAATTAGATGGTGAAAAAAATGTAGCCATAAATACCGCCACCATTGCTGCTAATACCACAAATAATATTGGTAAAAAAGATTCTGCAACCAAAAATTTAAATAGCACGTTGTTTAAATTTCCAATACAAAAAAATTATTATCCTTCGTTTTATACAGATTATGTAGTGACCCAATTCGATAATTCATTTTTAGCAAATAACTATCAAGTATTTGCTGGTGGTGGTTCGCCAGTATATTTAAACCCAGGTTTTAATTTTTTAACCAAATTAGCCATCAGCGATTTGTTTGAAGACCAACGCATTTTAGGAGGGTTTAGAATTAACCCATCCTTAGATAATGAGTTCATGCTAAGTTGGGAACAGCGCAAAAAATTAATCGATCATCAAATTTTAATAGATAGGCAAACCTTTGCCCGTGTGCCATTAGGCGGTAATTATTTTGCAAAAGTAAATACACAAACCGTTCGTTATTCCATTAAATATCCATTTAGTCCTGTTTCGGCTATGCGTTTATCGTTGCTTTACCGTAACGATAGATATATTTATTTAGCCAACGGCGATTTACCACTTCCCTTAAAATCTGATTATCAAAACTTAGGCGGTGCCCGTTTAGAATATATTTTTGATAATACGCGTAAAGTAATGCTAAATATTTTTAATGGCTTTAGAGCTAAAGTATGGGGAGAATATTGGCAAATAGTTTACAAACCATACCAAGCTCGCAACTTAATTACATTTGGCTTTGATGCAAGACATTACCAAAAAGTGCACAGGCAAATAACCTGGTGCAACCGTTTGGCTGGTGGTAACTCTATTGGTACTGATAGATTAATTTTTTATTTAGGAGGCGTTGATAATTGGATAAACCCTTCGTTTAATAACGATATTAATATTGTACACCCCGAGCAATATGGCTTTCAAACCATTGCTACTAATATGCGAGGCTTTAAACAAAACATACGCAATGGTAATAATTTTTTAGTGTATAATTCTGAATTACGAATTCCAATTGTACGTTATTTAATAAGTACGCCATTTAGAAGCGATTTTTTAAATAATTTTCAGTTAATAGGTTTTGCTGATGTGGGTATGGCTTGGTATGGCGCTAACCCGTTAAGTAAAATTAATACCGAAAATGTAAATACCTATGTTAAAGAAGGTACAGGTGTTATTGTAACGGTTGTAAATCTTAAAAATCCATTAGTGGGTGGCATGGGTTTTGGTTTTCGCTCGCGTTTGTTTGGGTATTTTGTGCGTTTAGATTTAGGTTGGGGGATAGATAATTGGGAAGTTTCTAAGAAAAAAATAGTTGGTATATCATTAGCAACCGATTTTTAAATTTAAAAATTATTATGAATACAATTTTATTTTTATTAGCAATAGGTTTACTAGCAGGTTTTTTAAGTGGCTTAATTGGCATTGGTGGTGGCATTGTTATTGTGCCTTTGCTGGTGTATTTATTTAGTATGAATCAAAAAATGGCACAAGGCACAACCTTGTTTATGTTTTTATTTCCGGTGGGTATTTTAGGCGTTTACAATTACCACAAAGCAGGTTTAATTGATTATAAAATGGCGGCTATTATGGCTATTACGTTTATTGTTGGGAGTTATTTTGGGGCTAAAACAGTAGTAGTGATTGATACTAAAATTGTAAAACAACTATTTGGTGCTATTATTATTTTAATAGGTTTTAAAATGTTGTTTAATAAATAATAATTACTATTACAATCAATTTTAGTATAACAATCAGCATTCTATTTTTAAACTGTGTTAAAATCATATTTTAATAAAACGTTAATTGAAGCTGGTTGCGACGAAGCGGGTAGGGGCTGCTTAGCAGGACCAGTTTTTGCAGCAGCTGTAATTTTACCGAAAAATTTTAAAAACAAACTACTTAACGATAGCAAACAACTAACCGATGCTAGGCGTTACGAATTACGCCCCTTAATAGAAAAAGAAGCCATAGCATGGGCGGTAGGGCAAGTAAATAATGTTGAAATTGATGACATTAATATTTTAAATGCGTCGTTTTTAGCTATGCACCGTGCTATTAGTAAACTAAAAACTAAACCCCAATTATTATTAATTGATGGTAATAGATTTAAGCCCTACAAAAAAATTAATCATCAATGCATTATAAAAGGAGATGCAAAATACCTAAGTATTGCAGCAGCAAGTATTTTAGCAAAAACCTATCGTGATGATTTTATGAAAAAAGCGGCAATAACTTACTCAAATTATGGCTGGGAAAAAAATATGGGTTATCCTACAAAACTACACAGGCTAGGCATTGAGCAATTTGGTACAACGCCATTGCATCGCCTAAGCTTTAGGTTATTAGCTACACAGTTAAGTTTAGAGTTGTAGTAATAAACATTTATACTCTAAAAACTCTTTGTTTATTATAATTATTGTAAGTCTAAAACATTTATTTTTAAATGTATTTTTGAACTTAACCAAACGCATATTTTTTTTACTATTTATTACAATTGCTATAATTGCAGCTGTAATGGGTTACGCACAGTTAAAAAATAGTAAAAAACCAAAAATAGATGCTTTAAGTATTTTACCAGATAATTGTTTGGTGTATTTAAGTACAAATAATTTTACCGAATTAAATACAAAAATTAATTCACAAAGTTTAATAATAGATAAATTAAAAGCCGAAGCAAGTATAAATACTATAGTTACTACTTTACAAACCTTAGATTCTATAATCACAAACAATCCATTATTAAAAGCCGAACTTGAAAATGCTACCATACATTTAGCTATTTATAACCAAAATAAAGAGTGGCTAAGTACTTTAAACATTAAGCAATTAGGCAGTGAAGCTTTAGTTTTAAGCCAACTGGCTAAATTGTTTAATACTAAAAAAACGGAGGCTAAATATTACGAATTTAAACTTAATGCTACCTCTAATTTTTTATTTACTTTAAAAGATGGCATTTTAATAATATCTAATTCTTCGCAATTAATAGCAGATGCTTTAAGCACTAATTTACCAAAGTTAATAAATAATATAAATTTTAGTACTTATAAAAATAATTTACAAGAAAATAATTCGTTTTCAATGTATGTTAATCATAATGCGTTTCAACAAAATAAAATAAAAACAAATCTTAACCTAAATGCTTTAACCACCAGTGGCTTAAGCGTTGGAAAAATAGATATTGAACCTAATCAAATTAAAATAAACGGTTTATTAACGGTAGATAGCGCAAATTTATTTTTCAATTTACATAATCAACAAGCGCAAGCTATAAATTATATTGAGGATTTACCGTTTACAACCGTTGAGTTTTCATCGTATGGTTTTACTTCATATCCTCAACTTATAAAAATAAATAAATTAAACTTTTTTTGGCAACAGGTAAACGATTCGGCTTTATTTAATGTACAAAACGATTTTTATCAAAATATAAATCATCAAATAGTAAATTTTAAATTAAAATTTGCAACCGAAACTACCTGCTTAATACCAATAACAGATAGCATTAAAACCTTTGAACAACTTGGTTTTATGTGCGATTCGGCAAAAATAATCAGTAACTCTAAAATTTATACGCTTAAAAAAAGCAAAAAAAAATTACAATTACTTTATCCCTTTTTTAATACTGAAACTAATTTTGTAGCGTTTTATAATTCATGTTTATATTTTAGTACAACTAAAGAAACTTTACTCTCAACAATTAATAATTTAAAGTTTACTAATTTAAGCTTAAACACAAATTTTGTTACTTATAAAAGCCAACAATTATCTGAAGAATATAACTACGTTTATTATACGGCTTTAAATAATAATAAAGATGCTGTTACATCTTTTTTTCCAATTAATTTAAAGTATTGCAACAACATAAAACATTTTTGTTACACACTTTGTAACGTAAGTACAAATTTTAAATTTAGAAGTAATTTGTTTTACGAAACCGAGCAAGTTAATAACGAACAAAACGCATTATGGACATTGCTATTGGATACTACGGCACAGCTACAACCCTATACATTTACAAATCATTTAACTAACGAAACCGAAATTGTAATACAAGATGATGCAAATAATTTACATCTTATAAGTGCAAAAGGAAATAAATTATGGACAAAAAAAATTAACGAAGCCATACAATCTAAAATTTATACCGTTGATATTTTTAAAAATAATAAATTACAATTATTATTCAATACAAAAAACTACTTGCATTTAATGGATAGAAATGGAAAGTATATTCAGGGATATCCAGTAAAATTGCCAAGCCAAGCTACAGCACCTTTATCTTTATTAGATTACGATAACGATAAAAATTACCGATTATTTATTTCGTGTAAAAATAAAAGTATTTATAATTATACCTTATATGGTATAAAGCAGCAAGGTTTTACAACTATTGTAACAGATCATGAAGTGGAACTACCTATTCAATATGTAAAAGTAGGCTTAAGTGATTACCTTGTGGCAATTGATAAAATGGGAAAAATTTATACTTATAGCCGTAAAGGAGAGGAACGTATAGGTTTAAAAAATAAAACAATCGAAAATTGTTCCGCATTTTATGTTGATGCTTCAAATACCATACATTCTACTTTTTTAGTATATGTTGATGATAAAAATAATTTGATTAATAAAATTTCGTTTGCCGATAAAAAAGAAATAAAAAAACTAAACAATCAAATTACAGATGCTTCGGTTAGCTTTAATTTATTAGATGATAATCGTACCATGGATGTTTTAATTACAAGCCCCAGCCAATTATTAGCCTATGATTTTAATGGCAATTTAATTTTTGAAAAAAATAACGATAAACAATTATCAAAATCTATTTATTACAGCGATGAAATTAATTCTATAGCGCTATCCTTTAGCCAAACGTTAAAGCAATTATTTTTAAACGATATTAATTCGCAAAATACAAAAGTAATAACTGCAAATGCTTTGCCTTTAATTAGTAATTTATTTAACGACACTAAAAAATATATTATTTACAGTAATGGCAAACAAATTAATTGCATTGCACTTTAAAAATAAACCTTAACGGTTAAAAAATGTTTTTAAACTTCTACCAGAGTACCAACTTTAGCACCATTAATTAAATCATTTAAATTGCCTTTTTTATTCATATCAAATACAATTATAGGCAAGTTATTTTCTTTACAAAGGGTAAATGCAGTCATATCCATTACTTCTAAGCCTTTTTTATAAACCTCTTCAAAGGTAATGGTTTCATATTTTGTGGCGGTTTTATCTTTTTCAGGGTCGGCTGTATAAATGCCATCTACACGCGTTCCTTTTAAAATTACTTGCGCTTCAATTTCAATAGCGCGTAAGGTAGCCGCTGTATCGGTTGTAAAATAAGGGTTTCCAGTACCAGCCCCAAAAATAACTACTCTTCCTTTTTCTAAATGCCTAACCGCTTTACGGCGAATAAAAGGTTCGCAAATTTGCTCCATTTTAATGGCGCTTTGCAAACGAGTATGCACACCTAAACCTTCAAGCGCACTTTGTATTGCCATACTATTAATAACAGTAGCTAGCATACCCATATAATCGCCATGTACTCTATCCATACCACCTTTTTCGGCTTGTATACCTCTAAAAATATTACCGCCACCAATTACAATTGCTACTTGGCAACCAGCATCGTAAATGGTTTTAATTTCGTTGGCATACTCCATAAGCCTAACTTGGTCAATACCAAAACCTTTATTGCCCATCAAAGCTTCGCCACTTAATTTTAATAAAATGCGTTTGTATTTCATTGTTTATTTTTAGTTTTTGTAGATCGTTTTTATTTTTTAACTGTGTAAAATTACTGTATTTAGCTTAAAAATGATTTTTATTTAATTTTATTTATTTAAGGAATATAAACAATGAGTAAATAATTTTTTTTTATGTGTTATTTTTTATACATTAGTTGAATTAAACATTTACCCTAACATTATGATAAAAAAAATACTTTTATGTTGTTGTTTTGCAAGTTTGTTAACCACAATTGCACAGCCAAATTTAGATGGTTCAAAAGGTAGAACGTGTGGCACACCAACTCCATCCAACGAATGGAATACTTGGTTTAATGCAGAAGTTGCTCGTAGAAATGCAGATATTGCAAGTGGTAAAGTTGTTGCAGCACCATGGGTAATACCTATAATTGTTCATATAATTCATAACGGCCAACCTGTGGGCACAGCAGATAATATTAGCCAAGCACAAGTAGTTGACCAGGTTAATATTTTAAATGCCGATTTTGCAGGCACAGGTTTAAACAATGGCAATGCGCCAGCAATATTTGCACCAGTAAAAGCTAATTTTCAAATAAGCTTTTGTTTAGCTGTAAAAGATCCTACGGGTGGTATTTTACCACAACCAGGTATTGACAGAGTAGATAGAAACGCAAAAGGTTTTACAGCAGGGCCATATAGTAGTACCGCTTATATTAACTCAACTATAAAACCCGCTACAATTTGGGATCCTATTCGTTATTGCAACGTATGGGTGTTGCAATTAGGTGGTGGATTATTGGGGTATGCTACATTTCCTGCTGGTACAAGCTTAGCGGGCGTTACTGGTGGTGGCTCGGCTACAGATGATGGGGTGGTTATTTTAAATACATCGTTTGGAAGCATTGGTACAGCTACTGTGCCACCTTATCATAAAGGAAGAACGATTACGCACGAATTAGGGCATTGGTTAGGTTTACGCCACGTATGGGGTGATGGAACCTGCTTAACAGATTATTGTACAGATACACCACCAGCACAAACATCTAATTTTGGTTGCCCAACATTTCCTTTTCATGTTGGTACTTGCGCAGGTAATACTACCGGTGAAATGACTATGGATTTTATGG
>JAYTRS010000064.1:0-2230 GCA_043746065.1 Bacteroidota bacterium
TCCAAATTTTCCAACAGCAAACCCTGTTAATACATACTTTAGCAATAATAGTGGTAGTAATGATTATTTTATTATGGCAATGAAAGATAATAACACGAATCTATTATGGAGTACTCAATTAGGCTCATACAGCGATGAAAGCGATTTTGCCTCAACAGCAAGTATGACGTTTGACCAATTTACAGGCTTACACCTTGTAGGGGTTAGTACATCAAGTGTTAATTTTCCTATACAAGGCATTCCATTAGGTACTTTCTTACAAACTACAAGTGCAGGTGGTTACGATGGCACTTTTACTCGTTTTGATTTAGCTCCAGTACAAATACAGAGCGTAAGAGAAATTGGTAATAACCATAATAACTACCTAAATGTATTTCCTAATCCAACCGCAAATTATATTAGTATTGATAATTCGGAATTAGATAATAAAATTATTACCTATAACGTTTATAATACATTAGGGCAAAAAGTTAGCGACGGAAAATTAAATACTCAAACTCAACGTACAATAGATGTATCTAATTTGCAAAATGGGACTTATATTATTAACTTTAGTACAGATTTAAAGGCATATAACACTAAATTTTTAAAAGTAAACTAATTAAAAAGCTAATTTACATACTATTATTAATTGTTAATATAAAACAAGGTACTGCTCAAAATTGGGAAGCAGTACCTTGTTTTTATTCTTACTTTGAGGTCTCTAAAATTTTTATTGACTCATTACAAAACCAAATTATTTTAGATTTTAATAACACATATTATACCTGTAATACAACCTTTAAAGGTATTGTTGCATACAATGGCTATTCGTTTTACAATTTAGATATTGGCTTACAAACTCACGACACTTTAAATAAAACTACAGGCGGTAATGGTGCAGTAACAAGTATTCCTTACAATAATAAAACCCTTTACGGTGGTACGTTTCAAAGTATGGGTTCAAATAAAATATTTTCATCAGGCTTAGGCTCATGGAATGGCGTTCAATGGTCAGCTTTCCCTAAAAAAACACAAACATATAAACTATATACAAATACATTTATAGTTTCAAGTTTATTAAACGATAACGGTAAACTTTGGATATGTGGTTCTTTTGATAGCATAGGTGGAGTAACTTGTAAAAATATTTGCACTTTTGATGGCACAACTTACACTCCTATTAATATGCCCGTATTAACAAACGTTGGTATAAGACAAATTATTAAGTATAAAAATGAATTTTATTTTTCGGGTTTATTTTATAATGCTTCTAGCTTAGTAAATGCCAAAATAATTAAATACAACCCAAGTACAAATATATGGTCAAGTGTTGGTATTGGTTTAAATGGTGGTTATAGCTCTATACAAAATATGTTAGTTTATAACGATACCTTATATTTAGGTGGTGCATTTAATAAAGCAAATGGTAATGCCGGAAACCATTTAATGAAATGGGATGGAACACAATTACTCGATGCAGGTTTTGGTAATTTTTATGATTGGGGAGCAATATATCAACTACTTGAATATAAAAATAGATTATACGCTTTTGGTAGTTTTACCCACGTTAATGATAAAAAAGCATTTGGTAAAGCATATTATGAAAAAGGTAAATGGGTGATTGATAACGATAGCATGTCAGGTGGTATTACAGCTGGCGCTGTTGTTTATAAAGATAATATTTTCATTGCAGGAGGCTTTAGTTCTATTAATGGAGACACATCAATTAGAAACTTTGCAAAACTCCGTTGCCCTAATTTCGACGGCTGTGCTACCCCAGAAATATTAACCGAACCAATATTACCCCAACTAATAACAGCCAATGCCGATGGCGTAAACGATGAAATAATAATACAACTACCAAATACCCAAAGTGCAACCCTGCGTGTATTTAACCGTTGGGGTAACGAAGTATACAGTAATAATCAAACAGCTAATAACCCCAATAAAACAACTATTTTAAAATGGGACGGAACATATAACAACAAACCCTTACCAAGCGGAACCTATTTTTATATTGTAGAAAGTATAAATCTTAATAACGAGCAAAAAAATTACAAACAGTTTGTTGAATTAATTAGATAAAAAAATTGCCGTGAACCAAAACTTATTAAACATAAACTATAGTCCTACCTTTGAGTGGACAAAAAAGTTAAGACTATCTACGCTATACTTTAACTTGAAAAACACTCGTTAATCGTATCTTTTTGTTTGTTTTTGCTAAACGGCGTAAAATGAAGAAAAATAA
>JAYTRS010000065.1:0-2225 GCA_043746065.1 Bacteroidota bacterium
ATGGGTCAAAACCACAAATAGGAAAAAAAAATAAAAATACTTTCTTAGAAATGTTAAAAAACATTTAATCCTCATATTTGAAATATCCTTTATTTGTCAGTTTTTTAACTCAAATATTGCTCGTTCACAAACTAAAACATACCATCTGCAAACTTAGTGCGTTATTATTTGTTTTATAGTTTACCTTTAGTATAATATATAATTTAACGTTTGTACTAAAGAAATGAAATTTAAAAAAATAGTGCTTTTTTATATAAGTAATTTATTTACTTTTTTGTTAGTTGCACAATTTCCAAACCCTATAAATTTTAATACCGCCACTAATGCTACTAATACTGGCACTTTAGCAATAGGTTCTAATGATTTACATTGGACCGCCGCTTTAACAAATAGTTTAGGCCCATACGTACCTGCCGTAAGTTGTGGTAATCAAGCCCCCTGTTGCTGGACTAACTCTCCATATCTAAATGCTAATTGGATTAGTTACCCGCATACATGCGTTGCAGGATCTCCTGCCGAACATTCGTGCTTAAATCCTGCTTCGGTAGATGTTTTTTATAAACTCGCTGTTAATTTACCTTCGGTTTCATGTAATCAAGCAATTATCACACCAAGTGCCTATTGTTTATCGTTTGATTTTTTTTCTGATAACTGTGTTTATCAAATATTTGTAAATGGCGTTTCTAATTATTTAAATCCTTCTGGTAATCCCTACTATGCAATGGATTATGCTCCCGGAGGAAATAAAACGATTTCGTTATGTAATAATTGGCAATCTGGAGCAAACACAGTTATTGTTCATGTAAAATCTGGCACAAATCCTTCCCCAACTTGGGAAGCATTTTTAGCACAAGCCAACCAAACTGTAAATACTACTGTGGGTGTGCCTTTAAATGCATCTATTAGCCAAACAAATGTAAGTTGTTTTGGTAATAATAATGGTAGTGCATCTGTTTCTGTTTCGGGTGGTGGAGGCTCTTATACCTATACTTGGTTACCAACGGGCGGTAATACAAATGTTGCTAGTAATCTTTCGGCTGGTAATTATACGTTAATTGCTTCATCGGCCAGTGGCTGTGTAAATACGCAAACATTAGCTATTACTCAACCACCAGCTAGTACTATTTCGGTTTCAAATAATACAGTAGTGTGTACGGGCAGTTCGGTTAATATATCAGCTAGTGGGGCAAATACCTATTTATGGAGTAATGGGGCCACAGGTTCAGTAATTGCTGTTAATACTGCGGGTACTTATACTGTAACAGGTACTAATACGGTAACGGGTTGTAGTAATGTTGGTACTATCAGTGTAGGTGTTGCGGCATCGCCAACGGTAACAATAACAGGCAATACGTCTATTTGCACAGGCAATACAGCTGCTTTAACTGCCAATGGTGCTAATAATTATGTGTGGAGTACTGGCGCAACAAATTCGGTTATTACTGTAAATTCAATTGGCACGTACAGTGTTACGGGTACAAATACACTATCTGGCTGTACAAAAACAAATACTATTAATGTTACAATAGCAAGTAATCCTACTCTTAGTATTTCGGGTATAAGTACTATTTGTTCTGGAGCTGCTACCACATTAACGGTAACTGGGGCAAGTACTTATACTTGGAGCAATGCTTCCAATTCCTCTACAATTTCTACTAATTTGGCAGGGGTTTATACAGTAACAGGTACAAGTAATCCATTAGGTTGTAAAAATACAGCTACGGTTAATGTTACAAGTAGTAATAATCCTACAATTACTATTACAGGAACTAACTCACTATGTGCTGGAAGTAGTGTAAGTTTAGCTGCTACTGGAGCCAATTCTTATAGTTGGAATACGGGTTCTAACACATCTGTAATAAACGCATTGCCTGTTACAACTATGGCATATTTGGTTACGGGATCCGATGTTACTGGTAATTGCCATTCTCAACAAACTTATACTGTAAATGTAATACCATTGCCAACCATACAAATTACTGGAAATACCCAATTATGTAGTGGAAGTTCGGGTACACTTTTGGCAGCAGGAGCAACTATTTATTTATGGAATACAGGTTCAACAACAAACTCATTGCTAATCAATCCAACAAGTTTAACCATATATAATGTTAGTGGTACAAATACCGCTACAGGTTGCAAAAATAATGCAAGTATAACTGTAACTGTGGGCGCTTACCCTATAATTACTGTATCAAATGCTACAATTTGTGCGGGGCAAGTTG
>JAYTRS010000066.1:0-7054 GCA_043746065.1 Bacteroidota bacterium
CGTGGCGGGGGTAATGCGTAAACAAATAATGGCGCTGGCAACGCAACATAAAGTTTTGGTATTTGAAAGCAGTATTACCGACTATACTTTGAGCAATGCCGACGAAGTTTTTTTAACTAACAGTATAAACGGTGTACAATGGGTGGGGCAATACAAACAAAAATATTACACTAATAAAATGGCTGTTTTTTTTAATGAGAAATTAAACCAATTAACTATTAATTAATAATTTTTTTAGTGCTAGTTTTAATATTAAAAACTAAAAATTTATAACTAAAAACTAATATATATGTACCAACAAATACTAGCCTTAATTGAAAACACCCTTAAAACATTGGGTATTGAGCCTGAGCAAGCAAAAATTGGCGAAGGGCAATTTAATATTAATAAGGATAAAAATACCGAAGTGTTAATTGATGTGTGGGAAGAAAATAACCATGTGTTTTTTCAGGTGCTATGCCCTGTTACAAAAATAAATGATATCACCCGAACAGAAGTTTTAAAAATGTTATTAGAGGAAAATCACGGCCTGGTAGAAGCAAGCTTTGCCATTGCTAAAGATGATATTATTATTAAAGAAACCATTGAATGCTCTACCTTTTTTAATCAAGAACGTGCTTTAGCAACTATTACACGCATTGCCTACTATTGCGAATTATATAGAGAAAAATGGAATTACACGAATTAAATATTATTTTTTTAGTGCTACGAAATAACGCTTAATATTAAAAAAATAAGGAAACCTAAAAAAAAAGTTGCCGTCATCCATATTTTTTCGTCTTCTACTTCATGGGCTTCGTTTAATAATTCTTCGGTAACCAAAAACAATAGTGCAGCTACTCCAAAAGATAAAATAACTTCTTTTAAATTTTCTGGTAAATAAGGCATAGTAGATATGCCAATTAATGCCGATACTAAAAACAATAGTGCTAAGCCAATTATAGTTTTTAATATTATTTTTTTACTTATATTTTTGTAACTAAAACTTGCGCCAACCGATAAGCCTAAAGATAAAAATTCTAAACCTAAAGCCACAGATAATAAAATACCTTGTTTAGCGCCTATTGCAAAACCTACGCCTATTAATAAACCATCAATACAAACATCAATAGCTATTGCCGTTACCATTGCTTTGGGATAGTTAGTTGCCGTATTGTTTTTTTCTTTTTTTTCTAATTTTTCGGCAAAAACTTTAACTATAAACATTAAAATTATGCCCGCCGTAAACCCAATAATAATTTGAATGGGTTGGTGTATTTTAACAACACTTGGTAAAATTTCAACTCCAACAACAGAAAACACAACACCTGCTGCAAAATGTAAAATAGCACTTTTAAAATTTTCTTTTACCTTAAAATAAATAGTTAGTATGCCCCCAATTATTATCAGTAGACAAGGTATAATTATGTAGGGTAAGTTTTGTAGCATTATTTTTATTAAACTTAGTTCATTAGTCGTTTACTTATATATTTTTTTTCGCTCTGCCATCTTATATAAAGTGTTAATGTTTTTTATAGGCATTAATTTTCGCAAGCATCTTCTACACTACTCATTTTAATTTTCGATAATAAGTAAAAAGCGCCACTAATAACAATTTCATCCGTATTTTCAATAGGTTCAAAAGGTTTAATTTCTGTAAATTTACCATCGCTTATTCCAGTTTTTACTTCAATTTTTATAAAATTAAGATCGGTTTTATTTTTTTTAATAAAAATAAATTCGCTACCATCTGATTTTACAACAGCATCTACATTTATACATTTTACGTTAGCGCCTGTTAATTCAATAACAGCATTAATAAACATGCCTGGCAACAAATCTTTATCTTCTTTATCTAAATGGCAATGAATACGTATGCTTCGCGTATTATCTAAAGAGCGCCCAATTAAATGTACGGTTGCTGTTAATTCTTTTTCAGGATTGTTAGCCAAGTTAAATCGCACAAGTTGACCTTCTTTAATTTTGGTAATATCTTTTTCAAACACCGTTAACTCCGCGTGTAAATGTTCGGTATCTACAATTTCAAACATCACATCTTGCTGGTTTACCATTTTACCAATGTTTACATTTATTTTTGTTACAAAACCATTAATTGGCGAAACAATGTTAATAACGCCCGATACATTGCCGCTTAATAAATTTGTTTTGTTAATTCCTGCCATTCTCAAGCGCTCTTCTAAGGCCTTGTATTTGGCTTTAGCAATATTAAAATCGCCTTGTGTTTGTTGTAATATTTTAGTGGTGTTTACGTTTTCTTTATTTAACTCTTGCTGCCTAATTATTTCTTTATCCAATACATCGTATTTATTTTTTGCTTCAATAAAATCTAATTCTAATTGCACAATATCTGGATGCTCAATTACTGCCACAACCTGCCCTTTGTGTACATGTGTTCCTTCCAGCATTTCGGTTGATTTTAAAAAACCATTAATGGGTGCACTAATCGAAACTAAATTTTGTGGTGGCACATCTAACTTACCATTTACTTTTAATAATTCGCTTAGGTTTTTAGTTTGTAATACACTTGTAGTAATATCAGACGCTAAGGCTTGTTGTTTTGTAAGAGAAACCTCTTTTAAGTCAATGGTTTTAGGCTCTTCTTTAACTTCTGCAATTTTTTTATCGTTATTTGAACACGAAAAAAATGTGGCAAAAGCAAAACATATAATTACGATGTGTGTAGCTTTTGGTTTTAAAATATTTTTATTTATAATCCTCATATATAATTTAATTTTAAAAATTAGTTTGTTTGTCCTGTTAAAAATTCTAGTGTGACGCTATTTTTATTATATTCAAAAAGTGTGTTTGAATAATTTGATTTTATTTCCTCAGCTTGTTGTAGGTTTAAGGAGTGTTCGGCATAACTTATATTACCTTTTTGAAACGCTAAAATACTTTGCTTACTAATTAACTCGGCATTTGGCAAGGCAATTTTTTTATAATAAATAAGCGATTTTTTATTTTTTAAATAATTTTGGTAAACAGAAAAAATTTCAGCATTAGCAGTATTATTAGCTTGCTTGTACAATAGTTCCGCATTTTGTTTTACTTGTTGAGCCGCTTTTATTTTTGCGTTTTGGGGGGCATACCATAATGGAAAACTAACGCCTGCAATAAACCCTTGAAAACGATTGCCATAATTTGCCAATGGCGCAAAAGCATCGCTACCATTAGGTACACCATATAACGATTGATTAAAATAACCTATCGTAATATCGGGCAATACTCCCGATTTTTCAACACGTTTTTGTTTATCTGCTATTTCTATTTGTTGTTTATATAAATTAACGTATGGGTTTTTAGAGGCTAAAGAGCTATCTATTGTAAAATTTAAAACAGCCTCTTCTTCAGTTGCATCTATAAAATTTATACCATTAACATTTATAATTGCTTTTATTTTTTCAGATAAAATTTTTCTATCACTTTCTACTTGTAATAGTTTATTTTTTATTTCGGCGCTTCGAGCCTCGGCTGTTGTTTTTTCTAACAAGGTGCTTTCGCCAGTTTTATAGCGCAATGCCGATGCTTTTGCTAATGTAGCATAAACGCTATCTCGCATAAACAATAAATAATTTAGTTGATTTAAGTTTAGCCATTCGTAATAAATTAATTTAATTTGATATACCGTTTCTACTTCTGTAATTTTTTTCTTAAGCATACGGCTTTGTATTTGTGCAGCATATAAGTTTGATTTTGCAAGCATGGTAGTTGGAAACGGTAAGGTTTGAACAACACTTATGTTATTATCTTTTTTTGCAAAACTATTGTATTGTCCATACGTTAAAGTAACACTGGTTTTCCCAATTTCATTGGCCGTTTTCTTTAAATAAATTGCTTGATTTATTTCGTTATTAGATGATAGGATAGCATAATTGTTTTTTAAGCCCAATGCAATCCAATCTTTTAAAACAGTACTAGTTTGTGCCTTCAAAAAATTTGGAATTAGCGTTAGTACCAAAAAACTAATTACAATAACTTGTTTATTTTTTGATTTTTTTATTTTTTCAAACAGTATATATAATACAGGCAACACAATTAAGGTGAGTAAGGTAGCCGAAATTAAGCCACCAATAACTACTGTTGCCAGCGGTTTTTGAACTTCGGCACCCGCACCATGCGAAAGCGCCAACGGTAAAAAACCAAGCGATGCAACTGCGGCTGTCATTATTACAGGGCGCAAACGTACTTTTGTACCTGCTAAAACGCGTTGAATTATATCTTCCATACCTTCTTTTTTAAGTTGATTAAAATAGCCTATTAATACTATTCCATTTAAAACGGCCACACCAAACAATGCAATAAAGCCAACACCCGCCGATATACTAAAGGGCATGCCTCTTATCCATAACGCAAACACACCGCCAATAGCCGAAAGCGGAATAGTTGTAAAAATTAAAAAACTTTGTTTAAACGAATTAAAGGTAAAAAACAATAACATAAAAATTAAAAGTAAAGCTACTGGTACCGCAATTGATAAACGATTACGGGCCTCTACTAAATTTTTAAAGGTACCACCATACGTGGGATAATAACCTGCTTCAAATTTAATATTAGCGTCGATTTTTTGCTGCATCTCTTTTACTACCGTTTCTATATCTTTACCACGTACGTTAAAACCTATGGTAATTCTACGTTTTGCATCATCGCGCTGTATTTGGTTTGGACTCGATTTAAAATAAACATCGGCCACTTGTGCTATTGGTACTTGCGCGCCAGTAGGTGTGGTTACAAATAAATTTTTAATGTCCTCTATACTTTTACGATTATCTTCTTCTAAACGCACTACCAAATCAAATCGTTTTTCGCCTTCGTACACTATTCCTGCTATTTGGCCAGCAAACGCTGTTTTTATTACTTGGTTTACATCTTCAATATTTAAACCAAATAATGCTATTTTATCTCTATTAAATTTTATAACTATTTGTTGCTGCCCCGTAACTTGTTCTACATAAATATCAAAAGCGCCATTTACGTTTGAGGCCAGTTGCCCAATTTTTTCGGCATATACATTAAGCGTATTTAAATTTTCACCGTATACTTTAATTACTACATCTTGTTTAGCGCCAGTCATCAATTCGTTAAAACGCATTTGTATAGGTTGCTGAAAGCTATAAGCAACGCCAGGAATTGCCTCTAATTCTTTAGCCATTTTTTCTGCTAATTCGTCTCTGGATTTTGCACTTACCCAATCTGCTTTATCTTTTAATACAATAATTAAATCGCAGGCCTCAACGGGCATGGGGTCGGTAGGTATTTCGCTTGAACCAATTTTACCAATTACTTCTTTTACTTCTGGAAATTTATCTTTTAAAATTTTTGCAGATTTTAAGGCGGCATCTATTGTTTGTGATATAGAACTTCCCGCCAAAACCCTTGTTTCTACTGCAAAATCGCCTTCATCTAATGTTGGAATAAATTCCCCACCTAACTTTACAAACACTGCCACACTTAAAATAAAACACACTGAAGCCGTAGTTAAAACAACAGCTTTTCTTTTTAAAGAAAAATGAATTAAAGGTGTGTATAGTTTTTGAAAAAAATTAATAATGCTATCAGAAATAGTATGCTTGTGCTCTGTTTTTTTATTTAAAAATAAAGCTGACATCATTGGCACATACGTTACAGATAATAGAAAGGCGCCAAGTATTGCAAATACTACCGTTTGAGCCATCGGACTAAACATTTTTCCTTCAACACCTACTAAAGCAAGTATAGGCAAATAAACAATTAAAATAATTATTTCGCCAAAAGCAGCCGAGCTTCTAATTTTAGAGGCTGATGAATATACTTCGTCATCCATTTCGGCTTGTGATAATATTTTATTTTTTAATTGTTTACTGGTTAAATGATGAAGTGTAGCCTCCACAATAATTACAGCACCATCCACAATTAAACCAAAATCAATAGCGCCCAAACTCATTAAATTGCCCGAAACGCCAAACAAATTCATTAACGAAATGGCGAATAACATGGCCAAAGGAATGACAGAAGCAACAATTAGCCCCGCTCTTAAATTTCCTAATAATAATACTAATACAAAAATTACAATTAATGCCCCTTCGGCTAAATTTTTTGTTACGGTACTAATGGCATTATTTACTAATTTAGTTCTGTCTAAAAAAGGTTCAATTACAACGCCTTCGGGTAACGACTTTTCGATTTGTTTCATGCGCTGTTTTACATTTGCAATTACTTTTGACGAGTTTTCTCCTTTAAGCATCATAACTATGGCTCCCACTACTTCACCTTCGTTATTCCTTGTCATAGCACCATAACGTATGGCATTACCAAAATTTACGGTGGCCACATTACGAATTAAAATGGGTATACCGTTGGCGTTTACTTTTACTACAATTTTTTCAATATCTTCTATACTGCCTATTAAACCTTCGCTGCGAATAAAATAAGCATTTGGTTTTTTATCAATATAAGCAGCGCCTGTATTTTGATTATTTTTTTGCATAGCTGTAAAAACATCGCTAATACTAATATTCATACTGCGTAATTTATCGGTATTTAATGCAATTTCGTATTGTTTTAAATAGCCTCCAAAGCTACTCACATCTGCAATTCCATCTGTACCTAATAATTGCCTGCGTACAATCCAATCTTGTATGGTTCGTAAATCCATAGCACTGTATTTTTTTTCGTAGCCTTTTTTAGTATGAATAACGTATTGATAAATTTCGCCCAAACCTGTTGTTACAGGTGCTAATTCAGGAGTGCCAACACCTAGCGGCAGTTGATTATTTATATTTGCCAATCGCTCACTAACTTGTTGCCTTGCCCAATACACATCAACATTATCTTTAAACACAATTGTTACAACCGATAAGCCAAAGCGCGAAAAAGAACGTACCTCATCAATTTGGGGAATAGTTGCCATTTTTTGCTCTACCGGAAATGTAACTAAACGCTCAATTTCCTCGGCAGCTAGAGATGGCGAAACAGTTATTATTTGTACTTGATTGTTAGTAATATCAGGCACAGCATCAATTGGTAATTGTGTAACAGAGTAGCTACCCCAGGCCATTAAAGCAAGTGTAAACAAACC
>JAYTRS010000067.1:0-2216 GCA_043746065.1 Bacteroidota bacterium
CTTAAAACTACTAAATATAAAATAGCACAAATATTAGTGTATAGTTTAGAACGCTTTTCCCGAAATGAAAATTCTATTTGGCTGAGCTCACAACTAAGAAAACTGGGAATAGAAATAGTATCTGTAACACAGCCAATTGATACCAGTAACCCTGCGGGTATCATGCAACAAAAAATGCTGTTTATTTTTGGAGAATTTGACAACCAACTCAGGCGACAAAAAAGTATGGCAGGTATTAGAGAGCATTTATTGCATGGCGAGTGGTGTGCTAAACCCCCAATTGGATATGATATAATTAAGGTAAATAATCAACGAACCATTGTTGCTAATCAAATGGGTTTAATTATTAAAAAAATGTTCCATTGGAAAGCCAAAGAAAGGTTACCCAATATGGAAATACAAAGGAAATTAAAAGCCGAACAGTTACATTTTAGTTTAGTTCGCATTAGTGAAATTTTATCAAACCCCTTTTACTGCGGTAAATTAGTTCATAAAGCCTTAGAGGGAGAAATAGTAGATGGCAAACATGAAAAACTAATATCAGAAAGTTTATTTTTAGAAGTAAATAACATCTGTGCCGAAAAGAAATTAGGTTTACAAACTAAAATTGAGCCACAGGAAATATCTTTAAAGCGCTTTATGAAATGTCAATGTTGTAACCAACCTATGCGAGGTTATATTGTAAAGCAATGGGAAGTACCTTATTATAAATGCAATACTAAAGGTTGTAACTCCTTAGTGCAACCCTGCGCAGGTATTGCGCAACTGCCTAAAAAACTTGCGCAGAGCAATTAGGTGCTAAAGCTACCTTGCTTTATAATGGCGCAAGCCTGCTAACTAAATTTTTAGCGTTGCGCAAGGGTAGCGCAGGTAATTTAATGAGTGGCGCAATTGCTTATAATGGTAGCGCAGGGCAATTATGTAATAGCGCAACATTGCTTTAAGGTAGCGCAACGCCATTGTATGTTAGCGCAAGTGCGTGTAAAATAAAATTAATATATTTGTATCAAACACAGCAAATGATAAACAGAGTAGTAAAAAATGTAGAAGAAGCTACAAAAGATATAAAAGACGGAATGACCCTATTAGTTGGGGGCTTTGGCCTTTGTGGCATACCCGAAAATAGCATTGCACAACTTGTAAAAATGGGTGTAAAAAATTTAACCTGCGTAAGTAATAATGCAGGGGTAGATGATTTTGGCTTAGGCTTATTATTACAAACCAAACAAGTTAAAAAAATGATTAGCAGTTACGTTGGCGAAAACGAAGAGTTTGAACGCCAAATGCTAAGTGGCGAATTAGAAGTAGAGCTGGTTCCCCAAGGCACTTTAGCCACACGCTGTATGATGGCAGGTTATGGTATTCCATTTTTTCCTACACCGGCGGGGGTTGGTACCGAAGTAGCCATTGGCAAAGAGGTGCACACCATTACCTATAATGGCGAAACTAAAGATTATTTAATTGAAAAAGCCTTTGAAGCCGATTTTGCTATTGTAAAAGCGTGGAAGGGCGATACGGCAGGTAATTTAATTTTTAGAAGCACGGCGCGTAATTTTAATCAAGCCATGGCTATGGCTGGTAAAATTACCATTGCCGAAGTAGAAGAGTTAGTTGAAGCGGGTGAGTTAGACCCCGACCACATTCATGTACCGGGTATTTGTGTGCACCGCATTTTTAAAGGCCAAAAATACGAAAAACGTATTGAGCAACGTACCGTTCGAAAAAAGCAATAGCCGTAAAAAAATTTAATAAACCTCGCCTCATTCCGCTACGCTCCATTTCGGCAAGGGCTTATGCTTTAATTTAATTACTGTTTACACAATTTAATTTATACTCCCCAATTTTACCACATAGTAACATAGGCTTTTTTAATGCTATTGTTAAACACTAATATAGTAAACTGAAGCTAGGCTTCAGTTTTATGCTTATTTAAATCTATTACTATTATTTAATTTGGTTTGTTGCCATCATCTTTATGTTTTTATGGGGCTAAATTTTTTGTTTGATGTTGGATTGTTTAATAAAAATAATTGGTATTATTTTAAAAACCATATACCTATGTGGTTTTTAAAATACAACTAAAATTTTACTTAAATTTTATTTACCCCTACCCTGCAACACAATTAAAACCGTGTGTACTAAAATTTTAAAGTCGAGTAAAAGGCTCATGTTTTCTACGTATAAAATATCAAATTTTAAACGGTCTATCATTTGGT
>JAYTRS010000068.1:0-7034 GCA_043746065.1 Bacteroidota bacterium
TAAAATTAAAACGCTACCACGATGGGGCTAACTATTACGAAAGCCGCTATTACCGCTACAATGAAAACAATCAATTAACTGAGGAGTTACGCTTTAAAGAAACAAATAATAGTAAAGATAAATCTATTTTTATTTTAGGAAACCAAGTATTATTAAGCGAAGATAGTTTTCAGTACCAAAAATATAGTAACGGACAATTAAAATGTACTTTTTTTAATAACGAAAATCGTTCGTATAAAGAACAAATTACAAACTACGATAGTTTAGGTAATAAAAAAATGGTGTTTGAAAATTATACCGCTGCCAGTTGGATTGTGCAAGAACAAAACTTTACCTACAAAAACAACCGCATGAGCAGTGCCGAATTTAAAGGCAATGCCAATAATGATGTCATTTTAAAACGCACCTACGAATTTGATGTTAAAAAAGAATTACTTACCGAAAAACAATTTAAAAACAATGTGCTTTTAAAAGAAGTAAGTTATGTAGCCGATAGTAACAATGGTTTATTAAATTCGTTTATTATACGTGATGGCATTAATAAAACTATGCGCATAGTAAAATTAAAATACGATTTTGGTATGCTTAGCAAATTACAAAATTAATTATTTGATGCCACCAAGCACTCTGCTGTTACCCATTTTTTTGTAGTAAACACAATAATATTTCCGTTACAATCAATATAACTACCGCTTTTATTACGTTTAACAATTACAGCCTCGCCATTTTTAATAGCCATAATAACTACTTGCGCTAGCTCTTCTATACTTTTAGTTTTATGCTTTTGTGCTATAAAAAAACCTAAAGCGTTATTTTTTAAATCCATTGCAGTGGCTATGCTATCAGGTAACTCGTTATTTTCAAACTCATTTTTTAAAAACTGTTTGTAATTGCCTTTTTCGTGGGCTATACCTAATTTATTAAGTTTTTTTACTTTTATTTTTTGAGCAAAAGCAGCCATAAAAAATACATGCCTAAAAGCATCTAAGGTACCGCCATTACTATAAGCATCTAACTCTTTGTTTAATATAATTTTATCGTAAATTTTAAAACAACGTTTACTTATTTTTTTAACGTTTATTGCGGCAAAAGGATGCTGTATTGCCCAGCATTTTTCGTAGCTCGAAAGATTTTGACTTTTCATAAAAAAGCTAAATAGTACGCTAAACAAAATTGTAAAAACAAGCTTCATATTGGGGCATAAAATATGCTCGTCTAAAATTAAGTATAATTAACAGGTAATTGTTAGTACTATAATCTAAAACTTATAAAAAACAGATTTAAAGCCTTTATATTTGCGTGTGGAATTGAATACAGAACTCATATCAAAATTAATAAATAAAAAATCTACTGGTTTAGTTACTAGTATTAATGATTTACGCGATAAAGAATTTAGTGGGGTAAAGTTATCGGCCGAAGAAAAATTTGCCTTATCTAATTTTGATAAATACCGCATTAATAGCCTTAATGCTTTAGAAGATGAAACTAAATTTCATAATCATTACCGCCAATTACAAGTAATTGCTAACCTCAGCGATTGGAAAGAATTTTTATCAGAAGATTTTAGTAACTAACATCTTTTATTTCCATTTTCAAGCATTTTTTTTACATTTGAGTAAATTAAACATGGTTTAATTACTTACTAACTATTACTAAAATTTAAAATAATGACAGTGAAAACATTAGGTCAATTTATAATCGAAAAACAATCCGATTTTCCGTTTGCAAAAGGCGAGTTAAGCCGTTTATTGCGCGATATTGGTATTGCCTCTAAAATTGTTAATCGCGAGGTTTCAAAAGCAGGTTTAGTAGAAATACTTGGCGAAACAGGCGAAACAAATATACAAGGCGAAAAAGTAAAAAAATTAGATGTATTTGCTAACGAACAATTTATAGCGGCCTTTAAAGCTGGTGGCGAGGTATGTGCCATTGCCAGCGAAGAAACCGATGAGATTATCCCAATAGATTCTGAAATATCAAAAAATGCCCGTTATGTGGTGGCTATGGATCCTTTAGATGGCTCATCAAATATTGATGTAAACGTTTCGGTAGGTACTATTTTTTCTATTTATCGCCGCACCTCGCTAAGTGGCCCTGGCACCTTAGCAGATTTTATGCAACGTGGTACTGAGCAAGTAGCTGCAGGCTATATTATTTATGGTAGCAGTTGTATGTTGGTTTATACAACGGGCAAAGGTGTTAATGGTTTTACCTTAGACCCAAGTATTGGCGAGTTTTGCCTTTCGCACCCAAATATGAAAACCTCGCAAAATGGTAATGTATATTCGGTAAATGAGGGTAATTATTTACACTTTCCCGATGGTGTAAAAAAGTTTATTAAATATTGCCAAGAAGAAGATATTGAAAGTGGCCGCCCCTACTCTAGCCGTTATATTGGCAGCGGTGTGGCCGATATACATCGCAATTTAATTACAGGCGGTATTTATATTTACCCTACTACTACAAAATCGCCAAAGGGTAAATTGCGTTTACTTTACGAGTGCAACCCCTTAGCTTTTATTATCGAACAAGCGGGTGGTAAAGCCAGTACTGGTAGCAAACGCATTATGGATATTGATTTAAACGAACTGCACCAACGCACCCCTTTATTTATTGGCAGTGCCAATATGGTAGATGTAGCCCTAGATTTTATGAAAAAATACAGTGTAGAGTTGGCTTAGGTTTTTGGTAGGGTTAATGGTTTAATTTATAATAAACAGTTAAATTAATATGCCCAGAAAATCCATTAGAATATATTCCGTGTAAAAAATTTGGCGTAATTTGGTAAGTAAGTAGTGTACCATTTAAGCCAAAATAAATATTTTTAATGGGATAATAAAATCCTGTTGATAACACAAAATAATTTGAATTTAAAGTGAAATTATCTATTGATTTATTATTACTTGTTACACAATATCCCAGCATAACATTCCACTTAATATCATCGTTAATACTAAAAGGTGTGGTGTAACCTAATTTAAAATAATTATTATTTATAAGTCCAAAGTTTGTATTTGGGGCAAAAGTACTTTCTACTTTTAAGGCAAAATATTTATGCGTAAATAAGTAACCTGCATTTATATCGCCTTTATAGTTAACCTCAGTAGGGTATGTACAATAGCCTATACCCAAGCCAATTAAATGATTATTTTTTGTTTGAGCCTTTGCTAAAGCTGGATATAATAATACAAGTATTATTATAATTTATAAATATTTAAAGCTGTAATTTATAAATTTCTGTTATTATTATTTTTATACTTATAAAAATTAACGGTTAAATTCATCTCACTTTTTCATTCGTTACTTAGCCTGCTAAAAAAATCACTTGTAGGTTTTAGTTATATTAGAAGGCGTACAAATAATAAAATCGCCAAACCCAATACTTTCGTCCTCTAATTTATGAATATCCTTTTGCTCTGTGGAAGAGATGACTAAAATTTTCAAATCTGGATTTTGTTGCTTTAAATACCATTCAATTCCCTGATGCCTATTGCTATGATAAGCCCCATTATAATGAATAAAAGTTTGGCCTTTTGACCAGTTTTTTAATATAAAATAAGCCATCGTTGCATCTTTAATAGCTTGAGATTTTGGAAGATTTTCTCCTGCATGCCCTCCAGAGTTTTCAAATATTTCTTTATAGCATTTTAATTCGCTATCATATTTAAATGGTAAAGGCGCTATCCATTTTTTTGCTTCCGAATCTAAACTATCTAGTGCAATCACTCCTCTCGAATAAACAAGGTTTGCATAACGACGCGGAATATTAGCGGCTATAAACTTTAGTTTATTGGTTTTTGCAAAATCTAACAATGGTTTGTAATCGGTAGAAAAATTATTCCAAAGTTTAACCTCATCCTTCAACGTTTTTTCGCTTAATTTTCCGGCTAAATATTCGTTAAGTGCTATTTGATCATCTGCTTCAAACATCTCTGCTCCCAACACTAACTTTTCTTTTTTAAAAAGATAGATATCATTGGTTAACTCTTTTTGCAACCAATGACATATTGGATTATCATGAAGTTCTCCAAACAAAATAACATCGGCTTTTTTTGCTTCTACTACTAATTGATCGTAGTCGGTTTTATTACCTTTTATATCAAACAAAGTGTAGGCCTGTTTATCTGATAAAATAAAACTTGACAAAAGCACAACCAACAGAATACTTATTAATTTTTTCATATTATGTATTTTTATAAATGTACCAATATTTCATCTTTCTTCTCAAAAAATATATTAAAGAAAAAACATTAGGATTTAAATTAAAAAAGCGTTTCAAATTTAATTGAAACGCTTTTTTAAATATATAATATTTTAAAATTAATTACAACTCATATTACCACTAATAGTAACTGTTGGGAAATTAAAAGTAGGTTGCACACAAGTAACGGAGTTTAATATTAAGCTAATACCTGCTGTGGTAGATGATACACTAACCGTACCCGATTTACCATTCCAAACTACACCTGCAGGCTGGTTAGGGGCATTGTTTGCTACAACGGTGCAATAGCCACTGCCTACACTTGGCGCCACTTGATAAATACCATTGGTAGGTACTGAAGCAAAAGAAACTGTTACATCTACATTACCATTTACTGCTTTTATGGATGTACTGCCTGTAGAAGCACATGAAGGATATAAAAAACCACTACTTGTATTAATACTTGAGTTTTGGCTGGCAGGGTTGGTTAACGGGGTAGTATTACCAGTTACAGTAACGTCATTTTTAAGGGGGTTACCGCCTGTACCGTTAGCCTCTTCTTTATAAGTGGGAGTAATAGCATTACTATTATTTTTTTTAGTACAGGCTACAAACACTAAGGTAAGTGTAAGTGCTATACTTGCTGTAGCTATTAAATACTTTTTCATTTTATTTAGTTTTAAATTAAACCAATAACATTAGTTAGGGTAAAGATAATAAACTAATTTTAAACAAACAAATGCTTAGGCTTTAAATGAGTGAGTGTAGGGTTTTAATGAGGGGGGGTAAATGTTAATTTACCATTACTAGTATAATTTTAGGGCCCAGTTTTCTTTTTTACGCATTTTTAAAGCTAAGGCTGGGCTTTTATCGCCATAGCCACACAGGTGCAATACGCCATGTATAATTACGCGATGTTGCTCTTCATCAACTAATACATTAAATTTTTTTGCGTTTTGATTTACGCGTTCAACGCTAATAAAAATATCGCCACTAATTTTATTTTTTTCACTATAATCAAAAGTTATAATATCGGTAAGAGTATTGTGCTTTAAAAACTGTATGTTTTTTTTAAGAAGTTCTTCATCAGTTGTAAAAATAAAATTGAGTGGGCCAACTACTTTTTTTTCGAGATGCGCAATTGTTTTAATCCAGTTTTTTAATTTGGTTTTGTTTTTTAAAACAAATTCAATGTTTTCGTTATAAAAATTAATAGCCATTTACAATGCGGTAGTGTCTTTTACAATGGTGGGTAATTGCCCATTGTTTTTGGTTTTTATTAATTCTTCTACCAAGGGTAAAGCGTTTTTAAATTGTTGTAAATTGCTATTAAAAAGTTGTTGTTGCAAAAAACTTTTTTGTATTACATCGTTAGCTTGCTCTTTTTCGGCAAAAGTAAATTCTTGCAATTGTTTTTGCTCCATTGTATTTTGGGTAATATCCAATATTAATTTAGTAAGTTGTGCGTTTACCAGTTGTGCACGCGCTAAAATAGATTTTCTGTTTATAAAAAAATTCTCAAGGGTAGTACCGCTTACAAAAAATTGTTGCACCGCATCGGCTTCTTTTTTTGTAACCGTATCGTTTATATTTTGCTTGATAAATTGCTTGTAATTATTAAATTTGGTTAGGGCTTTTTCTAAAATAAGTGTGTCTATTTTTTGCAATTCAATTACTTTTTGATTTAAAGCGCCACTAATACTATCTAACGATTTTATTTGTTTAGCCTGCTCGTTACTGTTAGTACATGAAGATAATAAAGCACAGAATGTAAGAAGTAAAATGGAAAATGGAAAACGTGATGCCTCGACTTTTCTCAGCGTGACAGTGGAAGATGAAACACTTCGACTCCGCTCAGCATGACAATGGAAGAGGGAAAATGTAAAATGAGTTTTCATTTTAATCAATTATTTCAAAGCCACAATAAGGTACTAATACTTTAGGGATGACAATGCCTTTTTCGGTTTGATTGTTTTCTAACAAAGCCGCTACAATACGGGGTAATGCCAACGCACTACCATTTAAACTGTGCGCCAATTGCGTTTTACCAGTACCATCTTTATACCTACATTTTAATCGGTTGGTTTGAAAGGTTTCAAAATTACTAACGCTACTTACTTCTAACCATCGGCTTTGTGCAGCGCTATATACTTCTAAATCGTAAGTAAGGGCGCTACCAAAACTCATATCGCCACCACACAGTTTTAAAATACGAAAAGGCAATTCTAACTCCTTTAGTAAGCCCGCCACGTAATCGCGCATTTCTTCTAATATTTGGTAACTTTTTTCGGGCGGGGCAATTTGTACAATTTCTACTTTATCAAATTGGTGCAAACGGTTTAAGCCTCGTACATCTTTACCATAACTTCCTGCTTCGCGCCTAAAACAAGGTGTGTAGCCACAATTTTTTATAGGTAAATCGCTTTCTTTTACTATTACATCGCGGTAAAGGTTGGTAATAGGCACTTCGGCAGTGGGTATAAGGTATAACTTATCTTCGCCAATAAAATACATTTGCCCTTCTTTATCGGGTAATTGCCCTGTGCCATAGCCGCTATCTTCGTTTACAACTATGGGTGGTTGTACTTCTAAATAACCTTGTACAGTGGCTCTATCTAAAAAAAAGTTTATTAAGGCCCGTTGTAAACGAGCACCTTTGCCTTTATACACCGGAAAACCAGCACCCGCAATTTTAACGCCCAACTCAAAATCTATTAAATTGTATTTAGTGGTTAAATCCCAATGCGGAGTATTGCCCTCGTATAATGTAGGTATGGTGCCATGTTCTAAAATTGTAATGTTATCTTCGGGGGTTTTACCTAATGGTACACTT
>JAYTRS010000069.1:0-2209 GCA_043746065.1 Bacteroidota bacterium
GTAACTATATTTATTAGTATTATAAAAAATACAGCTATATAAATAAAAAATATGTGCGGTTGTATGTTTTTAAATTTACTAAGCATTGAATTTTATAAATATACATTTTAAAACAATTTTATAAAAATTAAATTGTTTTAGTATTAATTTATACCGCTCATAATAATTGTACTATTAATTAATATCTTTTATAAAAAGCATTTTTTATATTTGTTATATGATTAAAAAATTATTTTCAATAATGTTGTTGTTTTGTTGTATTCAATTGTTTTCTCAAAACACTAATTTTAAAAGTATTATGCAACAACAAAGCGAAAAATATAGTAGCTACAACTTTAATACTGATGCCCAGTTTGATAGTTTACGAGTAGCCGAATTAAACGGGAGTTTATCTGAAAATAAAATTAACGCTATAAGCACATCAACATGTGTGCTTAATAAAAGAGTATTAGGATGGCACCCATATTGGGTGGGCAGTACTTATACCAATTACCAATGGAATTTACTGAGCGATTTAGTGTATTTTGATTATACAGTTTCATCATCAACAGGTAACAATACAAATACATCGTTTGCCTGGAGCACTGCCAGTGTGGTAACGGTTGCAAAAGCTAATGGTACAAAAGTACATATTTGTGCTACTATGTTTAGTGGCCACTCTACCTTTTGGGCAAGCTCAAGCGCACAAACTACCTTTATAAATAATATAGTTTCGTTACTAAACGCACGTGGTGGTAATGGCGTAAATATTGATTTTGAAGGCATGGGAGGCAGTGATAACGCACCCTTTGTAACATTTATGACTAACCTTAACAATGCCTTAAATACTGCAAACCCTGCTTATGAGCTTTCTGTTTGCTTATATGCTGTAGATTGGAGTACAACCTTTAACATACCCGCCTTAAATAGTATAGTTAATTTTTATACCATTATGGGTTACGATTATTATTATGGCGGTAGCGCACAAGCTGGCCCTACATCGCCCTTATACAATTATCAAACGGGTTATAATTACACGGTTTCTAAATCTATTACATCCTACATAAAAGCAGGTGCTACGCCAAGTAAAATACTAATGGGCCTACCCTATTATGGGCGTGAGTGGGAAGTTACCTCAAACACAACACCAGCAAATACTACAGGTGCTTTTAATTCGTCGCGTACGTTAGATTATGTAGCTACAAATACAGCAACCTATTCGGCCGCTAATAAAAAATGGGAAGCTAATTGTTATAGCCCCTATTATGCCTATTTAAGTGGTGGTAACTGGCGCCATTGTTTTATTGATGATATTTATAGCTTAGGGCGTAAATATGATATGGTTAACCAACGTGGGCTTGGCGGTATTGGCATTTGGGCATTAGGCTATGATAATACCACTACAGCCTACTGGACATTGATACAAAATAAATTTAGCAACTGTGCACCAATTGTATGTAACGATAGTATTTTTGATATGGGAGGCCCTACTCGCAATTATTACGATAACGAAAAATACAATTATACTTTAAGTGCCCCTACGGGTAGTTTAGTAAAATTACAATTTAAAAGTTTTAGTACAGAGCAAGGTTTTGATTCGTTATCTATTTACAATGGTACATCAACCCTATCGCCATTAATTGGTAGTTATACAGGCACTAATACGCCAGGTACTATTACATCAAGTGGGCAATTTTTAACGCTAAAATATAAAAGCGATGGCTCAACAAACTCTTTAGGGTTTAAAGCCATAAAATCGTGCATTAGCCCATCAGTAACTACAAGTATTAGTTCTATAATTAATGGTCAGCAAACCATTAGTGTATATCCTAATCCTACAACAGGCCAATTAACTATAAAGTTAAATACCTTAAACGAAACACCATTAACACCATCTACCATAAAAATAACAACTATTTTAGGAGAGGTTGTACTTAGCGAAACCACCAGTAATCAATATTTAACACTTAATGTTTTTAATTTTAGTACTGGTATTTATTTTATTAACGTGTACCAAAACCAACAGTTAATAGGTACTACTAAATTAATTAAAGAATAACTTAATTAATTTTTTTTAAAATCGTAGGCCTAATTGCAAACAGATGTGCATGCCATTAATATTTAATGCCGATGCGTTGTAATTTGTATTAAATAAGTAAGGCGAAAAGCCATAACGGTATTGTATTTCGGCAAAAAAATTACTAGCGCCTTTATTAATATTGTTTTTTTG
>JAYTRS010000070.1:0-7022 GCA_043746065.1 Bacteroidota bacterium
ATTGGTTTTAGGTTCATTTTTTTAAGTGCGGCTAGGGTATTTACCATAACACCACGCCCTGTTGCTGCATCACGTCCTAACGAGCCACCAATAGCAATGGGTTTGCCTGTTATTACACCTGGGCTATCTTCGCCAGTAATTTTATTAAACTCATCTAAAATCCAAGCCATTTCGCGGCCACTGGTGCCCATATCTGGGGCTGGAATATCTTTATTAACACCAAAAATGTCTTTCATGGCTTGAGCATAAGCACGGCTTAGGCGTTCTAATTCGCCTACACTCATGGCACGAGGATCGCATTTAATGCCACCTTTAGCGCCACCGTATGGTAAATTAGCCACAGCACATTTAAAACTCATCCAAGCGGCTAAAGCCATAACTTCATCAGCATTTACATCCATTGCATAGCGAATACCGCCTTTGCTTGGCCCTAAATGGGTGCTATGAATGGTTCGATACCCTTCAAATACTTGAATTTTACCGTTATCCATAGTTATGGGTAAACTTACTTTAACTTGTTTTTGTGGGTTACGTAGTACTTGAAGCACATCATCGCTTAAGTTCATAAGTTTAGCTGCTGTATCTAAGCGAGCCAATACAGCATCAAACATACTATTGTGTGTTTGTGTTGCATTTACTGTGTGTGTTGACATAAGTAAATTTTAAATTTTGTTAGCTGGGAGGTAAAATTAAACAAATAATTTAATATAGCCTTATTTTTAAAAGGTATTAGATATAACATTACTTAACGTCGATTAATTTGCTTTTTAATGTTTTGAATTGTTACTTAGCTAATAATTATGGGCGAATTTTTTAGGGTTTTTACGGTAATACTTTTTTGTTCGTTATTTTTTAGTAAAATGGGTATGCCTGCCGCCTGTATTTTATTTAAATTTAATATGTTTAAAGTAATACTTGTAAGTTGTATTGGAGGCATAGGTGGTAGTATTTTTTATGTTTATTTATTTGCCGCTATATTAAAATGGTGGGATAAGCGTAAGCATTTAAAATCGGGGGGGAAGAAGAAAATTATTTTTACAAAAACTAACCGCCGAATTATTAAAATAAAACATAGATTTGGTTTGTTGGGTATTAGTATTTTAACACCTGTAATTTTATCAATACCACTAGGAGCTTTTTTAGCGGAGCGTTTTTATAAAAACAAGCCTAAAGTAATTTTGTATTTAAGCGTTTGCACCGTGTTTTGGAGCTTTGCTTTTTATTTTATTTATTACTTGTTTTACGGGAGCTTAAAAGGCTGGTTGTTTTAGTAACGTTGTTGCTCTTAGTTAAAAATCGCCACCTTCTTGACCATTTTGTGGTGTACTATTTTTATTTTTTCCACCAAAGCGTTTAAGTATCGAAGTATCAAATTTACCAAATAAATACGTTACGCTAAAACGTAAAAAGCGTGCTTCTCTGCGGCGGTATAGTGTTTGATCGAAATAGGTATTTGTTGTGTGCGAGCCAAATCGTTTGGTATTAAAGGCATCGCTTAGCATTACATTAAAAATCCATTTTGCTTTAAGCATTTTATTTAAACTTACGTCCATAAAATAATTTGGTACGGTCATCCCATTAATCATAACTTTTGGTGCTTCGTAATTACCATTTATTTGTAATTGCACGGCCCAAGGCAGTGTATAATTTAAAGCTATTTTACCTTTGTAACTCCAACCTTGTGTGGTTGTAACGGGCAGGTTACCAATTTGACCACTGTTTAATATAACATAAAACACATCTGCATTTAATGTGGTGTTAAAGTTTTTAGTGATGTTTAATTTTAAGGTATTTTCAAAGCCATAGCGCCAGCTATCTTTACCATTTACAAAGGTATTTACTGTTACGCTGGGGTTAGATGCTGAGGGATAAGCTACATTGGTAATGGGTTGTTGATTGTAACGTGTGTAAGCCGATGTTAAAAAATTACCTTTATTAAATACTAAGTTGTAATTTAATTCGGCAATGTTATTAAACTCAGGGCGTAACTGTATGTTGCCAATACGGTAATTAAATTTATCGCTAAACATTACAAACGGCATAGCTTGAAAAAAGTTGGGACGTTCAATTTTACGAGATACATTAAATTGCACTTCGTGTTTACTACCTACTTTTTTACTTAAATATAAACCTGGGAATAAGGCATTAATTATAGTATTACCATCAACAGGATATTGATACGAAAAACTTACGTTTTTGTCCGTTAATCTACCAGCATAATACGTGTGTTCAAAACGTAAGCCTGTCATAAAACCAATACCTAAAATGGTTTTACCAGTATAATTAACATAAGCAGCATTAATCATATCATCAATAATATAATTATTACTTTGTGTGGTATCTTTTTTATAATCGTTAATGGCATAGCTAAACGAATCGACATTGTTTACAAAATTCGAATTTTTATAATACGAACGCATACCATACTCTAGCTTTTTTGTTTCGCTAATTGGGTTTACATAATCGGCTTGTAATACATATTGTTTACTATTGCCACCACCATTGTTGCGAGTAATAATGGGGTTAAAAGGTATTTCAACCGAATTAATATAGTTATAAGCATTAAAATTATAACCATTTGTTGTATTACTTTGGTTATAATTGGCATCTATAGTTAATTCTTGCCCTGCTTTTGGAAACGTTTTTTTATACAATAATTGCCCAGTATAGTTACTAAAACCCGATGTTTGATTGTTTAACCTATTACCAGTAATTATGTTTGTACTGGTGTTGCTACTTTGGGTTAAGTTTTGCTCGTCAACAGTTTTAAAAACACCCTTTACATAGTTGCCAGCAAAGGTTATGGTGTTACGGTTATTAATATTATAATCTAACGAAATGCGTGCAAATTGAAATTGGTTGCGGCCTAAGGATGTACTATTTTGTTCAGAGTAAGATTCTACATTATTACCAAAAAAATCGGTGCGGTTGGTTTTACCTAAAACACGATTACTATTTGTCATGTTTAAGGAATACATTAGCGATAAATTCCAAGGGTTTTCGCGTAGATTTATATTGGCCGTAGTACCATATCTATCGCCAGTACCAACGTTTGCCATTAGCATGCCGTTGTAACCTGGTTTTAAATTCTTTTTTAAAACTACATTTATTATACCACCGCTGGCGGCGGCTTCAAATTTAACCGATGGGTTAGAGATTACTTCTACCTTCTCAATTTGATCGGCAGGAATTTGCGCCATGGTTAATGTTGTTGGCCTTCCATCAATATAAATTTGTACATTTTTTTCGCGAAGGGTAGCGTTTCCATCACCATCAACGGTAATGGTAGGAATGTTTTTTAACACATCAATACCTGTGCCACCTCTAACTGATAAATCTTTTTCTACATTATAAACTTTTCTATCTACACTCATTTGAAAGGTACTTTTTTGTGTAGTAATTTCTACTTCGTTAAGTAGTTTTTCATCAATTTCAAATTTAATGTTACCTAAATCTTGTTCTAATTTATTGGGAGCTTGTATGTATATTTTTTGTTCTAAAGTTTTGTAACCAATTTGCGTGGCTCTAAACCTAAAACCACCCATGGCGGGTAGGTTATCAATACTAAAATCGCCGTTTTCTTTAGTAAAGCCGCCAGCAATAGCGCTATCTTTATTATACCACAGTACTATAACGGAAGCAAATTCGACTGGTTTTTTTGTTTTAGCATCAATTATTTTACCATACACACGGCCTTTTATATCTTTCATCACCTTCATCATATCTTTATTGCCACCACCAGGCATTTGTGCAAAAAATGATAAAGAAAAAATTAATAGAAGTGTGGTAAAAAATAGTTTCATTTTAAATAATAATAGAATACAAATATAAGGGTTTGGAAGCGATATAATACTGAATACAAGTGGCAAGGCATTTGTTATTAATGTTTTAATATTTGCAAGTTTTTTAACAATTTTAACTTTTTATAGTCGCGAGGGCTGTCACTTTAGTCACTAGGTCTTATATAATTCAAGTTGCTAGTTAGTAATTTTGTTAATTTGTATGGCGAGTGCAAATAAAATTAATTTCATTAAAAAACCAGTTAAAGTAACTGCATGTATTGTTCTTGGAAATATTTTTTTAATGTTGCTAATAGTTGTTTCTACTCGCTTTCTCATTTTTAATTTTTTATAAGTTTGTTGTTTTGTATCTTTTCTTTTTGAATTTGATTTGCGTTGAACTTTTAATAAAATAGATTCGTTTGCAAATAAATTATCTTCTATTTTGTAATTTGTATAAGCGCTATCAGTATAAACACTCGCTTCTGCTGGTAAGGTGGTAATTATTTTCTCTAATGATTTTAGATCAGCTTGATTGCCTGGTGTAAAACAAAACGCTACTAGTATTCCTGCCTCAGTTTTTAGTAATTACATATTTTTATACCATAAAAATAGCGGTGCATACTTGCGGTATATCCCCGTCATTTTTTACCTTTTACCAATTTACAGCTCATTATTCTAATGTTATCACATACCGCTACAGGAAAGGAATCTGAAATATAATGCAACTCTCTGGATATCATTTTTAAATAGCTTCCCACTTGGTCAAATAAATCGTATAATAAACTTCCTATTTTATGTAGCCTGCGATTAAATCTACTTTTATCAAGCATTTTTGGAATATAAACATGGCTCTTCATAAAATTAATGCCATGATTTTGATTGCCACCAAAATAAATTGCTGAAACTATTGCTGTTAAAGCTATTTCGCTATCACTTACACTACGCTTGATATCTTCTTTATGTTTAATGCCAATAAATAAATCATCAATTAAACAAAAAATTGATATAATTTTGTCTCGGTTTAACATTGGTTTTGTATTTAAAGTTTCCAATCCAAAATTACTTAGCCTTTATTAAATCATCTTTTTTTAAGAACGTAAACTAGTAACTTGAATTAATTGGTATCATGTTTTAGTAAACACAGGTGTTGTCTCTCTTTAGTCCCTTAAGTTCCTTTTACCGTGGTATGGCCCTGGCAAATATGTTACAGCTATTTTTTTAACTATAAAAGCACTTTTGTAAACTATTACAGCCGTTTGTAAAAACGGTATAAGCCCAGTAAATTAGTATAGCTAGTAGTACAGCACTATAAATGGTAAAGTATAAAAACGGTTTAAGGTTTTACTTTTTACCTTTTTTAGTTTTAGGTTTTTCTTCTACTGCTTTTTTTTCGGCTATAAAGCCAGTTACTTTAAATTCGGTACGGCGGTTTTGTGCATGCTCCTCTTCGCTACAAGTGCTTTGTTTTTTGCCTTCGCATCCGCAGTTATTTAATAATTTACCCTCGCCATAACCCTTGCCTTTAATACGGCTTTTATCAATGCCCTTGCTAATAATATAGGCCGTGCTTGATTTTGCACGTTTATCGGATAGTGTTAAATTTGTTGCCGCAACGCCTCTACAATCTGTATGTGAACTTAACTCAATAATAATTTGTGAGTTATTTTTCATGACTTGTACTACTTTATCAAGCTCTATAGCGGCATCGGGTCTGATATTAAATTTACCTAAATCAAAATAAATATTATCTATTTTAATGGCTTTGCCTATTACAATTTTTTGTGTGTAAATATTTTTAATTAAATCGCTATCGGGTTTAATTACAAATTTTTCGGTATTGCTAAAGTAATCGGGGCGTTTTTCCGATCCTATAAATAAAGGTTTATCAAGGGGTAAATTTGTTACTTTATACACGCCTGTACTATCGGTTATATAATCTAAATACTTATTACCAAATTCATCATAAATAGCCACTTTTACACCTGCTATAGGCAAGTTAGTTTCTTTATCTATTACTTTTCCTTTTATTGATTTTTCTGATTTTAAGGCCATTAAAATACTAACCACGGTATCGTTTACCTGTATGGTTTTTGTGATAGTATTTAATTTATAATTGTTGGCGCTAGCTATTACATTAAATTGTTTGGTGGGTTTTATACGCATTGTAAAAAAGCTAATACTATCTACTTTTTGATTAAAACTAGCATTGGGCGTGGTAAGTGTAAAACTGGTGTTTACGCCTTTTTGTGTTAAGGAATCAATAAAGTTTAATTTTACATCAAACGATTTTGGTTTATTGTTTACAAAATAAAAAATATCGCTATTGTTGTAATTACTTTTACGGTTACTACTTAAATAACCTACTTTGCCGCTTTTACTTATGTATACACCAAAATCATCAAACTGTGTATTCATAGGTGCGCCAATGTTTTCGGCTTCGTAAAAGGTATTGGTAGTAGTGTTTGGGTCGGCAAAAAATATATCTAAACCTCCTAAACCAGGGCGGGTATCGCTTGCAAAATATAAAATACCTTGCGGCGATATGTGTGGAAAAAACTCGTTACCAGTGGTATTAATTTGTGGCCCTAAATTTTGTGGGCTACCCCATTCGCCTTTATCAAATTTACACATAAAAATATCTAAGCCGCCTAAACTACCACTCATATTACTGGCAAAATAAAGTGTTTTACCATCGGCACTAAAGCTGGGGTGCATAATATCGTAATCGGGCGAATTATATATAAATGGTAATATTTCGGGGTGCGCATCGCCAAACTGATTAAGACGCGTAAAATAAATTTGAAGTTTGCTAGGAGCGTTTTTTATCTTCGCTTTTTTCATATCTCTTTTTGAAGCCGAGCGTGTAAAGTAAAGGCTAGAATCATCGGGCGTAAAACACAATGGGCCATTTATTTTTTTGCATTGTATATAGCCGTTGTACACCGTAGGTTTATCAAAGCGAAGAGTATCCTTACGCACCGAAAAATTAAAATTATATACATTTTGGTTTGGACTTGAGCTAAAAAAACGTTGTATAGCCGATTTTTTGTGCTCGGTAACATAAATAAGTTCTTTATCATATACAACTGGGCTGTACTCAGGGTTATTGGTATTTATACCTTTTTTAATATCAAATACTTTGCAAAGGGCACTATCTTCGTAAAACAAATTACTATTATCAAACGCTATTGCCCAATTGGTAGCATTTTTATCGCTACTGTTTTTTAGGGTACTTAATAT